>JAIBAG010000040.1 GCA_019695305.1 bacterium | reverse complement strand
CCATCAAAATTGGTAATGATGAGCCGCTCATCGTAAGTAGCAACAAGCTGCTCGCGCCACTTAGACGGGATAGACGTACGACCCTTGGGGTCGATAATATGTTCAAAACGGCCTCTAAACATAAAAGTTGGATGACGATGAGGTGCTATACCACCTTATACCACTTCATGGGAGGTTAACCCATTTTTTAAATTTAAGTCAAGCTGTTAAGTAAAAGGGCCTAAATTAGATAAATAGGTTAAAAATAAAGAAATTTTTTGCCATATACGGGTGGTTTTGACGCCTTACCAAGCAGTGGATAAGTTTTGTTGGTATATACTAAATTATATAATAATTTCAATAACTTGTAACAAAAACCACTTATCCACAACCCACAGACGATCTAATTCTTTAATTTTTATAGTTATTTTAACAATTTTCCACCGCGTGTTTACTGTTTTGAGCTTTTAATTTTACTTGGGAATAAAGGGCTCATCTTTTATAGTGGTGTCATGAAAAAGATTTTTTCTAATAAAATAGTGCAAACCATTTTAATTATTTTAGCCCTCATTGTTTGGGGGGCCTTAAAAGTTTATCAGGCCGAATCGAGGGCTGCTCGTCGATATGACAAACAAATGAAAGAAGATATTAAGAATTCTATCGATGAATCTTTTAAAGATTTTAAATTAGCCCCACTTGGCGCAGATGGATCTCAATAGTTTACAACGTTGACAAAGCGTTAAAAAAAGCCGAAGAAGGGTAAAGTTTATCCATTTAACGAGGTTTATATGTTTCGTTTAGGTCCCTGGGAAATAGTTTTAATTGTTGCGGTGGTTATCATCATTTTTGGCCCCAAGCGTTTGCCGGAATTAGGTAAGGGTATTGGCCAATTTTTTAAGAATTTTAAAAACGGTATTTCGGGAAACGACGATAAAAACGATCAAAACCCGCCTAAAGCTTAAAATAATAGCTCCCGTAATTTTCAGTTTCTTTTCAGCGTCGCCATCTAAAGTTCACCCACGCCTGTTAGCTTTAGGTTCGTGATTAAGAGTTTTTTAAAGGCCCTTACGGCACTTTTGAAGCTTGTTTTTTACACAAGCCTTGCCCTCCTCGCTCTTTTTATTCAGCAAAAACGTTTTGGAAAAAATTTAGCAGTAGCTAACAATGTAGCTCAGCATTGGGCCAAAACCATGCTTAAAACCTATGGCATCCGTATCCATATAAAGGGACAAATTCCAGAAGGTAACAATATTATTGTTGCCAATCATCGCTCCTACATGGATATCCCGGTATTGCTCTCTTTTGTGCCGGCCACTTTTTTATCTAAACAAGAAATTGCTTCGTGGCCACTTATTGGTTGGGGCGCCCGTATGGCAGGTTGTATTTTTTTAAACCGCCATTCTAAACCCAGCCGCAAAAATGCACTCGCACAAATTGACGCACTCCAAAAAGAAGATATTCCTGTAATTCTTTTTCCAGAAGGCACCACCTGCCAAGCTCCACATTTTGAAGACTTTAGACCCGGCTCTTTCTATTTAGCCGCCAAAAAAAATTACACCATTGTTCCGGTGGCTATTGAATACGCCAATACAGAAGACGCTTGGATAGAAGACGCAAGCTTTCTTACACATTTTATCAAGCAAATGAGTAACCCCACGCGTGATATTTATATTTCGTTCGGAAAACCACTTACCGGAAAAGATGGCGGTGTTTTGAAAAACCAAGCACAACACTTTATTACCCGCGAAGCCCTCGCTATTTTTAAAAAAAACCAACAACAAGGGAGTATTTATGACAAAACAGTCCTACCATATCTCATACCTATACCGTCCGGGACTTAAATTATCGGCCGAGGAAGCTTGTACTCTTAATTCAGAATTAGCCTTGGTGGCCAAAGAATGTTTTGAAGAAATTCCAGATTACCAGTGTTTAAAAGAAAACAGCGATGCGCGCGACACACTAAAAGATAAAATTATTACTATTGCAAGAAGAGCCAACGGTAGCATGGCGGGATTTTGTTCGGCTGTCCTTCTCCCCGTTCCGGGAGTGGGGGATGTGCTTCACCTGGGACTCACCTGCACACATCCAGCCGACCGCCATGCTGGGCTCACTCACGAACTTACTTCCAAACTCATCATTAATTACTTGGTCCGTGGCTTTAAATTTAAAAAAATTTGGATCAGTAATGTGGCCTGTGTGCTCTCCAGCCTGGGCAATGTGGCCATGCATTTTGAAAATGTTTATCCCTCACCGCACGGTGTATACCGTTCCAACATTCACCAACATATTGCCCGCATAATTGACCAAGAACATAGAGACAAAGCCTACATTCAAAGCGAAGCCGTTTTTGATGCAGCACGGTTTGTTTTTAGAAAAAGTGTAAAAGGCACCGTGTTTCAAAAGGACGAAATGGATAAACGTTACTGGCATCGCAATCCCGAACTTAATAATTTTTACCGCTCTATTTTAAATTTTGACGACGGTGACGAAGCTTTACAAATTGGCCAAGTGGGCATTTTTACCCCGCTTAAATATTTTTGGAAAAAGAAAATCTCAAAAAAATTGGGCAATAAAACACCACGCCCCATGAAACCGGCCCTGCAAGGAAACTAATATGGAAAACACCTTACAACTTTTTTACGACACTACACCGCCCTTACCAGGCGTGTATTGGAATTTACTCCGCCGTCAATTTAAAAATTTTAACACAAAAGAAATGCCACTTTTAGATGGAGAAATTTTGTCTGTAAAAACAAATCCCATTAAACTAATTCGCTACCAGGAAGTGTGCGGCCTCACTAAAAGCCGTTACTTGCCTCTCCTCTATCCCAATATTTTAGCTTCGTCACTGCATGGGCAGCTGTTAACGCTACCTCTTTTTCCTTTTAATGCATTGGGTCTTATCCACACACACACAACTATCCATCAATACCGCCCCATTCATTACACCGAAACACTCAACATCACGGCTCATTTGGGCAATTATGTAGACAATGAAAAAGGAACTTTTTTTGACATTACTACTACTGTAGCCATCCGCCACGAAGTGGCTTGGCAAGGTATTGCACGTATTTTAGCCAAAAGAAAAAAATATACAAAAGTGCATAAGGACATCCTACAAAACTTTGAACATGAAACCATCGTCAAGGTTCCCGGTACAATTGGTCTTCAGTACGCCTTTGTATCGGGAGATTTTAATCCCATTCATTTAGCCAACCCCTTGGCCTGGATATTTGGTTTTAAACGCGCCATTGCGCATGGAAATTGGTTGTTGGCCAAATCGTTGGCCGCAATTTTTCCGAAAGCCAATAACCGTTCACTTATACTAGAAGCTTCTTTTAAAAAACCGGTGATGACGGGAAGTAATGTAAATTTAATGTGGGACCATGCTAAAAATTTTCTACTCCACCATAACAAAAAGCCGCATTTAATAGGAAAAGTGGAAGAAATTTAAAAAAGACCCGCAAGCGGTCCACCAGAAATAGCAAGGCTATCTACAAATTTTTCAGTAGCAGGATCATCCTGTAAAGCCGGAGCATGATGCGGTTTGATACGCGCATCAATGACCACAGGTCCGGTACATCCCCAGTGTTTGTTTTTAACAAAAGATCCAACGCCATACACATCGTGCGATGGATTAGAACGTGTAAAGGTTACCCATAAAAAATTATTCAAATTTTTAGACGTAAAATCGGCGTCATCCACAACTACAACAAGAGGCACTCCATCAGTATTTTGATTTTCTAAATGGTGACACAATGTTTCAATATCCCCTTTTCCCTCTACAGCTACAATACCCGGCAACACCATTTTAATTTTTCCAAAACCATCAGGGAGAGAGGATATTTTAACAACGGAGGCAAGATTGCGAATTTTTGGGCCCGCTACAGCCAGCACCAATTTAGAACCGTGATTTAAACTTTCACCCGAATAATCCAAAGTATCTATGGTAGTGGCCGTTTGAAAATGTAAATCGCGGGCGGGATGAAAACGCTCCAGAACATACGTTAAAAATTCATTCACATGATGCACGTTAAGAAATGGAGCATCACTCCCATCGGCTATAAAAAGATATTTGGCCAATGACAGTTGACCGTTCCCCAAAATGCTATTTGCCTGTGTTAAAATTTCCTGAGGTTCTATCGTAGGATTATAGGGTGTATAGCGCTCACTCCCAATAGCCAACAACAAAGGATGCACACCCGTTGCGTCTACAGCATGCACAGCCCGTACACCGGGAAGTACAGCGGGAATTACTTTACCTGTCAGTTCATGAATGAAGGCGCCAAAACTTGTGTCTTCCTGCGGAGGGCGACCCACTGTTGTAAACGGATAAATTGCGTCTTTTTTTGCAAAAACTTTTTTAACTCTCAGTACAGGAAAAGAATGCGTTAAACTGTAATAGCCCAAATGGTCTCCAAAGGGACCTTCTGGTTTTGTGCAATTAGGAATAACTTCACCCACAATACAAAAATCGGCTTCTGCATAAATGGGAAGAGTACTGTGTGAAGTAAGTGCCAGAGGAATACGATGACCGGCCAACACCCCCGCAAAGCTTACTTCGGGAATTCCTTCAGGCAGTGGCATAACGGCCGAAACAGTCATAGACGGAGCACCGCCAATAAAAATATTAACAGGAAAAGGTTTACCAGCAGCTATCGCTTCTTGTTGATGCACACCAATGCCACGATGCGTTTGATAATGGAGGCCAATTTCCTGATTGGGCAAATATTCGTTTCCGGAAAGTTGAATACGGTACATTCCCAAATTAGATTTTTGCCAGCCGGGGTTTTGTACAGATTCAGAATAAACCTGCGGTAATGTGATAAACGCACCACCATCCTTAGGCCAACTTACAAGTTGCGGGATATCACGAATAGAAATTTCTTGAGCAAAAACAGGGCCTGAACTTTTCTTTTTTGGAAGAGCATGAATAGCCTGAAACGGCAGTTTTAAAAAAGAAAATGGATTTTTAACAAGCTTGCCGGGATCAATTTTTAAATCCATCAGCTTTTTAACCACCGGAATAGTATCGCGAAATAAATATTCGGTGCGTTTTAAGGTGCCAAATAAATTACCCAACATGGGAAACTTGCTGCCGGTAACATTGGTAAATAAAAGCGCCGGCCCACCGGCAGCACACACACGGCGTTGAATGGCCCCAACTTGTAAACGCGGATCAACAGGTACGCTAATACGCTTTAACTCGCCAATTTTTTCCAAATCGGCAAGGCAAGACTGAAGGTTTTTGTAACCCATGAAGGCAATATGAAAAATTTAGGGGAGGATTGCAAGTTATCATCTCCCGTCCTCCCCTTTTTTATAAAGGGGAGGGGGAAAAGATACAAAAAATGAACTGCTTATTTATTAGCCGATTCGAAATACTTTTTGGATTTCTGCGTATCGGGCACCATGGTTTGTTTGCCAGGCGTCCAGTTAGCAGGACATACTTCGCCGGTTTTCTTTACGGTTTGGATGGCTTCTAATACGCGCAATACTTCATCTACATTGCGGCCAATGCCCAAATCGTGCACTAATTCGTAAGCTACGTTTCCATCGGGATCGATAATAAAAAGACCACGTAAGGTGATGCCGGCATCCAAAAGAACGCCGTAATCGGCACCAATTTTTTTATTGAGATCGGCTAAGAGCGGATATTCAATTTTTCCTAAACCGCCTTCTTTGCGAGGAGTATTGGTCCAAGCCAAGTGACTAAATTTGGAATCAACCGAGCAACCCAACACTTCGGCGCCTAATTTTTTAAAATCGGCAATACGGTCCGAAAAAGCAGTAATTTCGGTAGGACATACAAAGGTAAAATCGAGCGGGTAAAAATACAACACCACCCATTTTCCTTTATAGTCGGCTAATTTAATTTTTTTAAAATCGCCGCCAACAACGGCTTCGGTTTCAAATTCTGGGGCTTTCTTTTGTACTAAACTCATAAATATCCTCCTCAAATTTGACCCATTGCACTAGCTCTCAATTAGGCCAAACCGATTTCTCCCCAAAAGCATAAATGCCGGGGAACACATAGGTTATTAGCAATACAACAATGTTTGTATACGTAGTCTACTCCCCTCCCTACCGTCAAGCGCTTTTCCCCCACCCGTATCTTGTGCTTGACATTAACATAAAAGTTTCATATTTGATTTTGAAAGTTATTTTCAATATCAATCATAAGGACCGTTATGTTAAAAAAAATAATACTCTGTTTTTTGGTTATCATTCTTGCCGCCTGCAGTGGCACGGTTGACTCATCTCTAGAATCCCGGCTGCAATTTTTTGGCATTACAGCTTTGCAAGCGCCTCCTTCCCACTCCAACGAAAAAATTCTTTTAGGGCAAAAGCTTTTTTTTGATAAAGTTTTAAGCGGCAACCAAAATATTGCCTGCTCCACTTGCCACTCTCCCACGCATGCTACTACCGATGGACTCACTCTTTCTATTGGTACTGGCGGAACGGGCACTGGCCCTGAACGCGATTTGGGAACTGGCCATTTTATTGCTCGTAATGCCCAAGATTTATTTAATCGTGGTTTCCCCGAAGTGCACACCATGTTTACCGACATGCGTGTTTCGGGAACAGCCCTCGAAGGCTTTATCACACCGGCCGGTAACCAATTGCCTGAAAACCTCGAAAATGTTTTAGCGGCGCAAGCCCTCTTTCCCATAACCTCGCGGGATGAAATGCGCGGCACCGAAGGCGATAATGATTTGGCCAATTTTGACGATGACGATTTTACCGGCATTTGGCAGGCCATTTTAGAGCGCGTATTAGCTATTCCCGAATACCAAACCCTTTTATTAGAAGCTTACCCCAATAAATCTTTGGATGAACTCACCATTGCCGACCTCGCCAATGCCATTGCTGCTTTTGAAACTGATGCCTTTACTTTTATCAACAGTCCATTTGATGCCTACTTGGCTGGCAATAAAGAAGCGCTCAATTCCTCCGAAAAAAACGGCGCTCTTCTTTTTTATGGTAAAGCCAATTGTGTTACCTGCCATACGGGTAATTTGTTCTTTGACCAAGATGTAGATAACATCGACACCCCTCTTTTAGGTCCCGGTAAGGGAACTGAAGCACCTCTGGATACCGGAATTCAAAATGTGAGCGGCTTAGCAAGCGATCGCTTTGTATTTCGTTCTGCCCCCTTGCGCAATTTGGAATTAACAGCTCCTTACATGCACAATGGTGCCTATGCCACACTGGAAGCCGTTGTAGAGCACTATATTGATCCCCAAAAAGCACTCAAAAATTACGACCCCACTCAAATTGACGAAAGACTGCAGGACCAAGTACATAATACAGTAAACGATCAGGCCGATTTAAATAGAACTTTTAGCGAAGATTTACCGCGGCTTGTGTTAACAGATAACGAAAAAGCCGATTTGGTAGCATTTTTAAAATCGCTCACCGATCCAGCCGCACGTGATTTAAGTGATGTAGTACCAAGTAGCGTACCCAGTAATTTGTCTATTGATGAATAGAACGGGCCGCATGGAGGGCCACCCAATAACCTTGCGACACACATGCCTGAATTAAAAATCCGCCCGTGGGTGCGTCCCACGCCAGCATTTCACCGGCCACATACACATGGGGATATTTTTTAAGTTCCAAATTTTCGGTAACCTCGTCAAAACTTAAACCACCTGAGGATGAGATTGCCTCTTCCAAACCTCGTTGCGCGCATAATACTACAGGAAATTTTTTTACAAGTGCTGCTAGCGTATGAATATTTTCCATACTTTGAGACGGAGCATGATGGAATAAAAGCGCTAATACTGCAGGGGATAAATCCAAATATTTTTTAGCGCGTCGTAATGCCGATAAATTTTCTTTAGTCTTCTCCATTTTTTGAATTAATTTTTCAAGAGAGGTATCGGGTTTAAAATCAATAAAAACTGTTTCCGGTTTTTTAAGCCCATAAACCGGGGTTCCTTCTAGGCCATAACGGGTAATCATAAGTTCGCCAAAAACTTTCCCTTGCGATGAAGAAAGCGTCACATTTTTTAGCGGCAAGCCTTCGGCTTCGGCCAAAAATTTTTTGCTCCACGCCACATTAAAGCCTGCATTGGATGCCTCTATAGGCTCTATCCTTAATCCTTTTTTCTGCAATAAAGCAGGCCATGCCAATTGCTTTTTTCCCCAGCTTTGGCCACCCAAACACAAAATAAGCGCATCAAACTTTTTTTCTTCTAAGTTAGCAAAACTAACATGCACGCCTTGAGCTAACGATTTAAAATTAACAAGCTCATAATTGTAATAAAAACTCACATTTTTCTTTTTAAGAAAAGCTACCCAAGGCTTTAAAAGATATGGCGTGGTTAGCTTTTTTATAAAATACCGCCCTGTGGATCCTAAAAATGTTTCCACGCCCAAGTTATTGATAAATTCAATCCAGTGTTTTGATGAAAAGGCATCAAAAATAGTTTTAAAATGTTGCTTTGGCCCGTTGTAATATGAATAAAGAGGGGTGAGATTGCTTGAAATATTAAGTCCACTTTTACCGGCAATTAAAAGTTTTTTAGCGGTAGAACGGTTTTGTTCAAAAATAGAAACTTCAACATTATTTTGAGACAAAACCGAGGCCGCCATTAAAGCTGCCGGCCCCGATCCAATAATAGCTATAGAGCGCACACTCTTTCATACACAATCTGAATGAAGCATGCACTTGTTAAATAATAGCAAAGAAGTAATCAAAACACTTGAAGCGTTCATGAAGAAAAAGTTGATTATCCTTTTTAATTTCTACATACTCCAAACATGAACACAACCATCCGTCCCTCACAAATTATTAAAGAAAGCTTTGATGCACTTAAAGGCGCTTATTGGCCAATTGTTGGCATAACTGCAGTAGGTATTTTGGTTGCTAGCCTAGTACCCATGGCCATCCTCTATGGCCCCATGATGTGCGGCATTTATCTTATTTATTTAGACAAACTTGAAAACAAGCCCTTTATGCTGGCCGATATGTTCAATAAAGGGTTTCAGCATTTTGCAGAAGCCCTCATTGCCATATTAATTCAAATGGGCATTATTTTTGTTCCAGTTCTCTTTTTAATTATAATTGTAGCTGTTGCCGCTATCTTTTTTGGCAATCAACATTTGTCTCAAAAAAACGATCCTGCTTTTATTATTTTTATGATCATTTTTTATATAGGCGCTCTTCTTGTTATTTTTGCTGCTTCGGTTCCTTTTATTTTTGTTTACCCCCTCATTGCCGATAAAAAAATGAAGGCCTGGCCTGCCACAAAACTTTCGGCCAAAACAGCCATGGATCATTTGGGGGCTTTATTGGGTATGGAGCTTATTTTAGTCATCATGACCTTTGCAGGAGCTTTATGCTGCTATGTGGGCGTTTTCTTCGTATTGCCGGTTGCCTTTATGGCTAAAACTATTGCTTACAAAAAAATATTTAAGGATGCCGGGGCTATTAGTTCAATTTAACAGGAGACACAGGATTTTCTGCGATTTCTCACAATTTCTAGATTTCTAGACGCGCCTTACAGGCTTTTATCATTTAAATTCTGAGTATTTATTGTTCGTGGTTTTAAGGGGAATGTGGCCCTTTTTACTTCGTAAAAAGGACTACATTTTTCTAGGTTTCTATCACCGCCTTACAGGCTTTTATCATTTAAATTCTGAGTATTTATTGTTCGTGGTTTTAAGGGGAATGTGGCCCTTTTTACTTCGTAAAAAGGACTACATTTTTCTAGGTTTCTATCACCGCCTTACAGGCTTTTATCATTTAAATTCTGAGTATTTATTGTTCGTGGTTTTAAGGGGAATGTGGCCCTTTTTACTTCGTAAAAAGGACTACATTTTTCTAGGTTTCTATCACCGCCTTACAGGCGATGCTATAAACCAAGAAAAATGTGGGCAGGGAGGGAATCGAACCCCCGACACGAGGATTTTCAGTCCTCTGCTCTACCGACTGAGCTACCTGCCCTGGGAAAAATATTTAATAACAATGTGGACTCTGTTTATTAAATACATAGACACACATGAAGGCACTTTTTGCTTCGCAAAAAGTACACATATTTTCTAGGTTTCTAGCCACGCCTTACAGGCGCGCCTATAAACTAAGTAAATATGGGCGCTGTAGGACTTGAACCTACGACATCCGCCTTGTAAGGGCGGCGCTCTACCAGCTGAGCTAAGCGCCCGATAAACTTCGGGCTGTGAAGTTTTAATGTTTCGGGAAACATGGCGGGAGCGACGAGACTCGAACTCGCGACCTCCTGCGTGACAGGCAGGCGTTCTAACCAACTGAACTACGCCCCCGCCCTGCTTCCCTCACAATTTTATACAAAAATTGTTAGGGGGGGATATTTAGAGGTAAAATGGAATTTGGTCAAGCATAAACCCTGAGGGATTTTACCCCTCTTAATGATGGCTAATAACAGGCTCGGTTTTATCGGCTGCTAAGGGTATTTCTGCCTTTTTAGGAAAAATTTCCTCCATCACGATATTCACGTTTTTACGCGTAAAAATCTCGTTGGATTTGGTAATTTTAAGGGCATGCTTTAAAACTTCATCCAAGTGCTCTACAGGAATAATTTTTAAGGCGCTTAAAATCTTTTTGGGCACTTCTTTTAAATCCTTCACATTTTCCATAGGAATACACACTTTTTTAATACCTCCACGACTGGCAGCTAATAACTTTTCTTTTAAACCGCCAATAGGCAACACTTTGCCACGCAAGGTAATTTCACCCGTCATCGCTACATCTTTACGAACAGGAATAGATAATAAACCCGACACAATAGAAGTAGCCATGGTAATACCGGCCGAAGGCCCATCTTTAGGAATAGCTCCCTCCGGAACGTGGATGTGAATATCCACTTTTTGATAAAAATCACGATCTAAACCAAATTGTAACGCGCGTGAACGCACATAACTCATCGCCGCTTGCGCCGATTCTTGCATCACATCGCCCAATTTACCGGTAATAATAAGCTTTCCTTTACCAGGCAAAACAGTCACTTCGGTAGATAACAACTCACCACCTACTTCAGTCCAAGCCAAGCCCGTAGTAATACCCACCTCGTCTTTTTCTTCCTTTATGCCATAACGGAATTTAGGAACACCCAAGTATTTGGGCACAGCGTCACCGGTAATAATAGTTTTGTGCTTTGCTTCACCCTCAGCACGTTCGGCAATTTTTTTAGCAACTTTACGGCAAATAGTGCCAATTTCGCGTTCCAAATTACGGACACCCGCTTCTTTCGTATAACGGCGAATCACCATCTTTAAGGCCGAAACCGTAAAGGTGATATCTTCATCCTTTAAACCATTGGCTTCCATCTCTTTTTTAATGAGATATTTTTGCGCAATCGATAATTTTTCGTATTCGGTATAGCCAGCCAAACGAATAATTTCCATACGATCCTGCAAAGGCATAGGGATAGATTGCAAGGTATTGGCCGTAGTAATAAACATGATGTTTGACAAATCGTAATCCAAATCCAAATAGTGATCGTTAAAAGTACGATTCTGTTCTGGATCTAATACTTCTAAAAGAGCGGCCGAAGGATCGCCTCTAAAATCCATGCTCATCTTGTCTACTTCATCTAAAAGAAACACAGGATTTGCAGCTGCTGCTTTTTTAAGTGATTGAATAATTTTACCAGGCATCGCACCAATATAAGTACGACGATGACCACGAATTTCAGCTTCATCTCGTACACCGCCCAAAGAAAGACGTACAAAATTACGATTGGTAGAACGTGCAATAGAACGTGCCAACGACGTTTTACCAACACCCGGAGGACCCACTAAACAAAGGATGGGCCCTTTCATCTTGCCCACTAATTTGTTTACGGCAAGGTACTCAATGATGCGTTCTTTCACTTTTTCCAAACCATAATGATCTTCATCCAAAATTGTTTTGGCAAAATTCAAATCAAAATTTTCTTTAGTTGCTTCATCCCAAGGCAGCGCTAAAATCCAGTCTATGTAATTGCGAACCACCGTCGCTTCTGCCGACATAGGGCTCATCATTTTTAATTTTTTGAGCTCCTTTTTAACTTTCTCGTTGGCTTCTTCGCTCATCTGTTTCTTTTTTAGCTTTTCTTCCAGCTCCTGAATTTCGCTCTTAAACTCATCACGCTCGCCCAATTCTTTTTGAATAGCCTGCATCTGCTCGTTCAAATAATATTCTTTTTGGGTTTTCTCCATTTGCTTTTTCACGCGCGAACGGATTTTCTTTTCAACTTGCAAAATTTCAATTTCCGACTGCATAAGCCCATATAGCTTTTCTAAACGTTTTTGCGGTGATTCAATTTCTAAAATTTTCTGTTTATCGGGCAACTTTAAATGCAGGTGAGCCACAATGGTATCGGCCAAACGCGCAGGATCATCAATAACGGCAACCGATGCCAACATTTCGGGAGGAATTCTTTTGTTTAATTTAACATAGGTTTCAAACGTGGCTTTAAGCGAACGCATCAACGCTTCTATTTCAATATTCAAACTTTTATCTTCTTCAATTTCTTCCACCTCAACAGTAAACGTTTGATCAAAACTGATATAATGTAAAATTTTGGCGCGCTTCTTACCTTCTACCAACACCTTTACTGTACCATCGGGCAAGCGCAGCATTTGAATGATGGTTCCCAGTGTCCCTACTTTATAAATTTCATCGGGTTTAGGATCGTTGGTTTTGGCATTAACCTGGGCCACCAATAAAATATCCTTCTCCTTATTCATGGCCTCTTCCAGCGCATTAATAGATTTTTCGCGGCCTACAAAGAGAGGCACCACCATGTGGGGGAAAATAATGATGTCGCGAAGAGGAAGAAGAGGTACTTGTTTTGATACTTTGGGTTTTGTAAATTCGTCCATAAAAGATCCTTGGGATAAGAAAAGCGGAAAAATTTTCCTTATCCGGGCTTATATAATGATTAACGGTGGCTTTTGAGAACCGGAAGAGTGAAAAATGTGCCGCTTTTAGGTTTTTTAAAGAGCAACTAAACTGCGAACCGCAAAAAATAAGGGTTTTTTTAAAAAAACGATTAAAAAATTGAATTTTTCGCCCTTTTTTTCAAAAAAATCCTATTTCTCTATAGTAATGGAATCTGGGTTTGTGTCAAGGAAGGGATTACAAATTTGTAAAAAAATAATGATAATGCTTAAGCAACTAAGCCGATTCGGCTTTTTTGTTTTGATACACCACAATAGGCTGCTCTTTTTTACGCACGGTGTCTTCGTTGACCACCACTTCATCTACATTATCTTGAGACGGAACATCATACATAATATCGAGCATTAAATTTTCAAGAATAGAACGCAGTCCACGAGCGCCCGATTTCTTTTTAAGCGCTTCCTGAGCCACAGCTTCAAGCGCCCCATGAGTAAATTTAAGTTTTACTTTTTCAAACTCAAACAAACGTTGATATTGCTTAATGATGGCGTTTTTGGGCTTTGACAAAATATCAACCAATGCAGCCTCGTCTAATTCGGCTAATGTTGCAATAACCGGCAAACGGCCTACAAATTCGGGAATAAGACCAAATTTCAACAAATCTTCTGTTTCTACTTTTTCTAAAAATTCGCCCACCTTCTTTTCGCTTTTAAGCTTAATTTCCGAGCCAAAACCCATCGACTTTTTGTTCATGCGCTTTTCAATAATTTTATCCAAATCGGAAAACGCACCACCGCAAATAAACAAAATATTAGTAGTATCCACCTGAATAAAATCTTGCTGTGGGTGTTTACGCCCGCCCTTAGGAGGAATATTAGCTACCGTGCCTTCAATAATTTTTAATAATGCCTGCTGCACACCTTCACCCGATACATCGCGTGTAATAGACGGGTTTTCAGATTTACGCGAAATTTTGTCGATTTCGTCGATATACACAATACCTTTTTCGGCCTTAGTTTTGTCAAAATCGGCAGCTTGCAGCAGATTAAGAATAATATTTTCTACATCCTCACCCACATAACCCGCTTCGGTAAGTGTTGTGGCATCTACAATAGTAAAGGGTACATTGAGAATGCGCGCTAAGGTTTGAGCCAAAAGCGTTTTGCCCGAACCCGTGGGTCCAACCAGTAAGATATTTGATTTTTGCAGTTCAATGTCGCGTGGATTGGCTTTAGATTCGATACGCTTGTAATGATTATGAACAGCTACCGACAAAATCTTTTTGGCACGATCTTGCCCAATCACATATTCATCCAACACATCTTTAATTTCTTTGGGTTTAGGAACCGAGGTACGAACACGGAGGCGCTCTTGTTTAAGCGTTTCTTCAGCAATAATATCGTTACATAAATCGATACATTCGTCACAAATATAGACGGTAGGGCCCGCAATGAGCTTTTTTACCTCACGTTGCGATTTACCGCAAAATGAGCATGAAAGATTCATGGCATCCGACTTCATTTGACCCAAGTTGCTCTCCTTTAGCGGCGGACGCCGCCTCCTAACTACTTCGTTTTCTTGTCTTTTTCTTTACCGGTCCTGTATTGGACCACTTCATCTATTATTCCATACTCTTTTGCTTCGGGTCCAGACATAAAATAGTCCCGTTCGGTATCTTGCTCAATACGCTTTACCGTTTGCTTGGTATGACGCACTAAAATTTGATTTACTTCCTCACGAAGTCTAAGAATTTCGCGAGCTTGGATTTCAATATCGGTAGCCTGACCCTGAGAGCCTCCCGAAGGCTGATGAATCATGATACGCGAATGCGGAAGGGCAAAACGCTTGCCGGGAGCCCCGGCGGCTAAAAGAAGAGCCCCCATAGAAGCTGCCTGCCCCATACAAAAGGTGGCCACATCAGGCTTAATATACTGCATTGTGTCATAGATAGCGAGGCCGGCTGTGATAGAACCTCCGGGTGAATTAATATAGATATAAATATCTTTTTCAGGATCATCCGATTCTAAAAAGAGCAGTTGCGCAATCAACAGATTAGCCATCTGGTCGTGTACTTGGGAACCAATAAAAACGATGCGGTCTTTTAAGAGACGCGAATAAATATCGTACGCACGTTCTCCGCGGTGCGTGTTTTCAATAACCATGGGCACAAGCTCATTCACTGTCGGATGAATAATCATATTTACTCTTTCTTCAAATAGCGCCAAAGGCGCAGTGAGGGGGAGGCTCCATTCGGCTTTGCCGGTGGAGGGGGCGACGCTAGCCCCTACGTTAGACCATCTTAGCTTTGTCGATGATGAAATCAAGGGTTTTCTCCAAACCCAATTGAAATACGAGCTGTCCAATGAGATTGTTGTTACGATAATGTTCTTTTATTTGAGCGACCGGCATGCGGTACATCATGGAAAGTTGCTGAAAACGAGCTTCCAGATCTTTGGGATCCACTTTAATATTTTCTTTTTTGGCTATCGCTTCCAAAATAAAATCGGTTTTAAGACTTTTTTCCACATCTTCTTTGTTCTTTTTCGATTCTTCTACTTCACGATTTAACAAACCTTCGGGCACATCCACTTTATTTTTCTTTGCCAAATGTTCAAGCACGTCTTTGGCATAATCTTGCCTAAATTCACGTTCCTTCATTTTGGTTAACATGTCGGTAATTTCTTTTTTCACCTCATCCATAGAAGTTTTGCCCAAATCTTT
>JAIBAG010000039.1 GCA_019695305.1 bacterium | reverse complement strand
CAGCCGCAGCACCCTCACCAGCAACAGCGGCAACATGATAAGCACCCTGACGAATTTCATAGGTATTAGTAGCCGTTCTGCTAATACGGTATCCTTCACCATCAACCGATGTATTAGTAGATTGGGTTAATCCCTGTAAACCTTGTAAGGCATTAGGAAATTTGTCAAAAATATCAATCTGATTACCGGTATCGGCAGCAGAATCAGCTTCAAGCGCAGTATCTTCCGTACCATCTGCAGCAAAAACGGTAACGGCTACCTCGCCCGTATCTTGGGTTGTGTTATTAGAACTTCCATCAGTTAAACTTACAAATGCACCCATATACTCTCCTTATCCCACATGCATCTCGGCCGATGCATGTCCTTTCTTATCAACACCACGTACTAAATCGCCGGCTAAAATTCCGCCTTCGCGCATGGCAGCCGCCATACTTTGCTGGTTATCCACCAAAGCAACGCGACCTTCTTCGGTTAATTCGTGGTCACCTCTAAAATCTGTTTTACCATTGCGGCTCATCATGGTTTTAAAAGCATCGTCGGTTACTTCGGTAGAAGCTACCGTTGTTTGCTGAGCTCCCGAAGGATCTACCAATTTTAATTTTACCTTGCCGCTAATATCGGTAACGCGTTCTTCGCTACCGTAACAATAGTAACCACCGCTTACCAAAGCTTTCATGCAGGCCATATCTTCACTGGCCGAAGCACCCTGGGCCGATTCGGCCACACCGGCAAAAAGAGCGGCCTCACCTTTTAAACCGTTGTTTAAGGCATCTTGTGCTTGGTCTTTAAAGTCACCGCTTTTAGCACGTTTCGCCAAAGCCACAGCACCCGCATTGCTATTTTTGGCGCGTTCCAATCTTTCTTTACGTACATCTTCGGGAACCATTTCGCTAACAGCCAATTGCACTACTTCCAAACTTTGAGGAGTTTCAATAAAACCTTCGCCACTCATATCGGCTTGAGTGCCGCTAGAGCTTGCAGTTTCGGTTGTGCCCTCGGCTTGAGCGGCTAACTCGGTAGCTACGTCGGACCTGTCGGACACGTCAGACTTGTCAGACGCGTTAGATTTTTTAGAACTTTCAGACTTAACAACCACAGGCGCTTTTTTACCGGCCAATACAGCACTTAAATCTTGGTGCACCACACGGGCTTTATCGCCTTGAGCAATTTGTTTTTGGTTGGCGGTTGTAGCTTTAGCAGCCTGCTTTTCGGCCGTTTTACGAGCTTGCAAACCCTTAGAAAGCAGTGCCAAACGAGAACCTGTTTTATAAAATTCGGCAGTATCTTCTTTGCTAAGCACCGTTCCATGAGAAGCCTGCGAATATTTAGCGGCAAATTTTTGTTTTAAATTGGCCACTTCACTTTGCATTTTATTAACCAAATCTTTGGTAAGCTGATCTTTACCTTCTTTTTGCTGTTGAGCGTCTTGTTCAGGAGCATCGGCATGAGAAACTTCCTCCACAGCCGGAGCCATCTCAGGAGCACTCATGGCAGCTTGAAGCTGATTTAATTTCTGTAAAGCTTCTTCTTTGGTAAGCGGCTTATGATTACCATCTTTCAAAAGTTCGGCAATATTAACATCAACATCTAAATCTTTAATGGGCGAAGAGGGACTTTCGGTATCACCAAAACCCAAATCGGGAGCATCAGCAGAAGTACCATCGGTAGACCCTACGGCATCGGCAAACAATTCGGCAAGCGAGGCAGCACCATCGGATGGACTACTAACATCGCCACCATCAGCAGAACCACCGGCAGGCGGCTGGGGTTGTGTAACACCGGTGCTACCCGTAGCATCGGCATTGCCATCAGCCGGAGGAAGAGGTCCGGTTTGGGTTGTTTGTCCTGGTTGTACGCCATTTACAGCCATATATATCCTTATAGTATGGAGCCCATAACAAAGGCTCTCCTCCTGTATAAAGCAACAAGCTTGCCAAAAAGGCCATTTGGGGTCCAAAAAAAATTAACTATAAGTAATTGAATTTATTTGATTATTTTAAATGGAAGGGAACTCTTAAAATGTACCTGGCACCAAAAGGAGTTTCAAGCCCCTAGCTCCTAGCCCCTAGCCCCTATTATTGGGGAGACTACACCACACAGATATAAAACTACTTTTTTATGAAAAACCACCCAAATTGCATATTGAACAATGCGCATTTTTACTCTAAATTGGTTCTATGCCACTTCTTAAACTAGCTCAAGATGACCCACAAAAGGAAATGGCCTTCGACATCCAATGCTCGTTAGCCATACCAATGGACGAACGGCTCAAAGCGTGGTTGGAATGGAACTTAACCATGCTCGAATTTATCAATTCACGCCATGAATCTAGCCAATACCCTCAAATCATTAAACGATAATTTTGTAGAATTTATTATTATTGGAGCTACTGCCGGCATTGCTCATGGCTACTCACGCCTCACAAAAGATTTGGATATTTTTGTAAAACCCAACAAAGAAAACATAGAAAAATTATTTAAAGCTCTTAAAACTGCCGGTTACGATTTACAAGATACAACAGTTGAGGAGGCGCTGCAAAAAAAACTACTTTTTAGACAATATATTCTTGAGCTGGATATTCATCCGCATGTTGCCGGTGTTACTTTTGACACGCTCTGGAAAAACAAAATTACCTGCAAGCTCGCCGACCAAAATGTATATTTTAGCTCACTTGACGACCTCATCATTATGAAAAAAGCTGCCAATCGTCCTAAAGATTTGGAAGATCTAAAATTCTTGGAAGAAATCAAAAAACAACAAGGTTTATCCTAAGATTCCAAAAAACCGATGGGCATTTTGAGTGGTCTCACGAGCTATTTCGTCAAAACTAAGACCCTTAATTTCGGCTACTTTTTGGGCCACATATTTTACATACGCGGGCTCGTTAGTTTTACCGCGAAAAGGAACGGGCGCCAAGTAAGGCGAGTCGGTTTCAATCAGCATTTGATTTAAGGGAGTTATTTTTACCACCTCGCGCAATTCGTCCGATTTTTTAAACGTCACAATGCCGGTAAATGAAAGATACGTGCCTAAATCCAAATATTTTTTAGCCAGTTCCATGCTACCCGTAAAGCAATGGATCATCACTTCGCCAGGTTTTACACCATGCGTTTTAAGCATCTCATACGTTTCATCACCTG
This sequence comes from bacterium, assembly GCA_019695305.1. NCBI lineage: Bacteria > bacterium. The sequence goes on along the minus strand of JAIBAG010000039.1, from coordinate 13,345 downwards.
CATCACGGTCGTGAATCATGATGGGCTTTTTTATTTTTTGAGCGAGTTTTATAAAATTGGCCAGCACCTGTCGTTGAATGTCTCGCGGTGAATGCTCGTAATGGTAATCGAGTCCAATTTCGCCAATGGCCACCACTTTAGGATGGAGCGCCAAATTTTCGAGATGCGCTATAATCTCCGGAGTCACCACACTGGCATCATGCGGATGAATGCCTACGGTGGAATAAATATGCGGGTCAGTTTTGGCAATAGCCAACGCTTCTTCGTTACCGGCCACGGCCTCGCCAGCACCAATGGTGATAAGCGTTTTAACGCCCGCTTCACGCGCACGACTGATAACAGCGTCGCGTTCGGCTAGAGGATAATCTTTAAAACTTAAATGGCAGTGGCTATCAACAAGCATATGAAGAAGTGAATAGTAGATGGTGAATAGTGGATGGTTTTTTTGTATTTTTACTATTTACCATACACTATCCACCATCTGCTGTATTCATTCGCAAATATTCTTTCTCGGGCAAATAATGATGCACAATAGTAAGCAGCGCTAAACTAATACGATGATACAAGGCCATGAGCTCCAAATGAATAGCAGACGTTTCAATAGATTCCTTTAAACCGGCATTTAAACGCTTTAAGTGCGTCATCTTCAGCTCGTTTTGCCTTTCCTGCAGATGTTCACTATGAGTTAGCATTTTAAGAGCAATTTCGCGGTTGGCCGACGACAAAGTAGCCAGCGCCATATCCATCATTTGTGTGGTTTTTACCTGCACCTCACAAATTTCCATCCACCCCTCATCCGAAAACTTAACGGCTTTACTGGCTTTTTTATGGGCCAGTCGCACAAAATGTCCATCGATGGTATCACCAATATTTTCAAATTCATTCACAGCAGTAATAAGATGCATTCCCAGGCTCGCCTCTTTTTCCTGCAAATCGGTGAGCGGCAGTTTGGCCATGTAAAACTTGGTGGCCTTGTACAAAATATCTACCTGATGATCGTTGCCACGTATCTCATCCACACGATCCAAATCGTATTTTTGGAAAAGTCCATGGCACTGACGAAACATTTTTTGAATAATCTCTCCCATCCGCACAATTTCACGATTTACCTGTGCAAACGCCAAACTTGGGGTCATTAAGGCTGTTTCATCCAAATACATGGGGCCAAATTTTTGTTCGGCCTCGTCATGAACAGGGATAAGCCACACCATTATTTTTTCACCCAAAGACAAAAGAGGTAAAAACACAATCACCACCTGTACATTAAACAAAAAATGAAAAAATGAAATAGACACAGCGCTATCGGGCGAAATATCAAATAAATTAATCATCACAAAATTAATAAAAAAATCCATGGCGTTTACATAAATTTTAAACACCGGAAAAATCATGGCCACAGCCGATACCCGTAATAAAAAATTAGCCCATGCCGCCCGCTTGCCATCGGTTTTGGCCTGGCTAGCAGCTATTAGCGACGAAAAACAGGTTCCTACATTGGCGCCCAATACAAGGGGCAGTGCATCATGAAACGTAATGGCATGAGCATGGGCTAGAGACACTAAAATACCCACCACTGCACTGCTAGAGTTGATAAATGCGGTAAGAACTGCCGCAATAACAAAATTAAGCAATGGATACTCGCGCATAAATTGAAAAATTTGAGGCACCAACGGGTTATCGTTTAAAGGGGCAGTGGCCTCGCCCATCACTGTCATTCCAAAAAATACTAAACCAAACCCCAAAATAATTTCACCCCACATTTTTATTACTTTGCGGCGTCCCAAATGACTCATTAAAAAACCACCAATAAAAAACACAAGACCTAGCTGCATAATGGATTTAATAGAAATAATGAGCACCACAAAAGTGGTACCAATACCGGCACCAAGCAAAACTGCCATAGCCTGACGCAATGTAAGAAGGCCACTAGACGCTAAACCAATAGTCATAAGAGACGTTGCGGTAGAACTTTGGAGAAAAAAAGTAGCAACAATGCCCGTTACAATACTTTTAATAGGACCAACTGTGCTTTTGCGGATAAGATTTTTAAGACGGTCTCCAGCAAAGGAGTGAAGCCCCTGATGGAGCGTAAAAAGGCCAAAAAAGAAAAAAGTAAGGCCTCCTATAAATTGCAAAACATGCGATGAGGGCATGTATCTCATTGTACAGAGATTAAGGAAGAGGAGCTAGGGATTAGTGAAAGATTTTATCAATAAAATCGGTCGCATCAAAGGGTTTGAGATCGACCATGCCCTCGCCCATGCCTACAAAACGGATAGGAAGGCCAGTTTTTTGACGGATGGCAAACACAATACCCCCCTTAGCCGTGCCGTCAAACTTCGTCAGCACAATACCGGTAAGCGGGATGGCCCCTAAAAAATCACGCGCCTGCGACAGGCCGTTTTGCCCAGTAGTGGCATCGAGCACCAAGTAAATATCGTCCAAAGCCCGCCCCAAACTTTTTTCTCCCACACGCACCATTTTTTTAAGCTCTTCCATGAGATTAGATTTAGTATGGAGACGCCCAGCGGTATCAATAAGAACAAGGTCTACATCGGTAGCCAGCGCCTTTTTAATACCATCAAATACAAGGCTTGCCGGATCGGTTTGATCGTTCCCACGCACAATTTGAGCTCCGCTGCGTGTAGCCCAGGTTTCTAGCTGCTCGGCCGCCGCTGCCCTAAAGGTATCGGCAGCCACCAGAAGAACTTTTTTACTCTGCCCCACCGCCCAATGCGCGAGTTTTGCCAAAGTTGTAGTTTTACCCACACCGTTAATCCCCACCATCATTAAAACGTGAGGTTTGCTGGGCGAAAAAGCAAAACCCTGCGGATCGGCCAGCATGGTTTTCATTTTTTGTTGCAAATGTTTTTGAGCTTCGTCGGGATTGGATAAATAAGAACCCATGTCCGTCAAAAGAACTTGGGTCGATTCAATACCAAAATCGGCGGCTAATAATTTTTCTTCGAGGGCCACCAGCGTGCTCTCCCCGCCTTTAAAAAGACCCGATAACAAACCTGGAGAAGATTTCATCACCAGCGAAGCGGAGGGTTTGGCTTTTAATTTTTGGCGTACTAATAAAAATAGAAAAATGGGAACAAGAAAGGCTAGCGTAATAAGAAGATAAGTAACAATCATAAGGGTTGGATGAGAAAACTGATATCAACAGCTTTAATAGAATGCGTGAGTGCCCCAATAGAAATACGCGACACACCGGTGGAGGCTATTTTTTTAACCGTGTTGATATTCACACCCCCTGATACTTCTAACGGAACGCGCCCTTTTACCAAACGCACGGCTTCTTTAATTTGTGCAATACTCATATTGTCCAGCAAAATAAGATCGGCACGTCCTTTAAGGGCATCTTTTACTTCGGCCAAAGTGCGGGCTTCAATTTGAATAAGAACATTTTTTAATTTATTTTTAGAGCGATGCGCGTGAGCAGATTCTAAAGCTTTTAAAACCGAACCGGAGGCATCAATATGATTATCTTTAATGAGATACATATCATTTAACGTCATCCGATGATTAGTACCGCCGCCATGAGCCACAGCCCGTTTTTGCAATACACGCAAACCCGGTACAGTTTTGCGTGTATCTAAAATTTGAGCGCGGGAGCCTTTAATTTTTTTAACAAATTCGTAAGTAAGAGTAGCCACACCCGAGAGTTGCTGCAAAAAATTAAGTGCCACTCTTTCTGCCCTCAGCAAACTATCCACCGGCCCCACAACTTTGGCAAAACGTTCGCCTTTTAAAATTTTAGCGCCATTTTCAACACCGGTAATAAAATGAATGCTTTTATCTACAGCTAAAAAAGTATCCCGTGCCACATCCAAACCCGACAGCACAAAATCTTGCTTAGCCACCAGATACCCATCGGCCAAAGGAGGTTTTTTACCAAAGGAGGCTTCGGTAGTGATATCCCGATGCGCATTGTCTTCGTGAAGAGCTTGTTTGATAAGAGTATAATAAATGGGTTTTTTCATTTTAACATCCCTATCGCCCGTTCAATAAGGGCCTTTTCGGCCATCACTGCTTTGAGTAAATTTTGTTTTTCTTCCAGCAATTCGGCATCGGCGTTTTTAGCAAAGTTTTCGTTACCCAATTGTGCGTTTAAGGCGGCAATATCTTTATCAACCTTTGCCATCTTTTTATCCTGACGCGCTTTTTCTTTGTCGATATCTATCAATCCGGCAAGAGGAATCATGATGGTGGCATTCCCTGCCATAGCCAGTGCTGCCGGTTCGGAGAGTTCTTTATCAACAAAATTAATTTGCGAAACGGTAGCAAGCCATCCAATCATTTTTTCAATTTCTTTAAGAATGGTTTTTTCGGCTTCCGGAGCAATAACCGATATTTTAACCGCTTCTTTAAGCGGCACACCCGTTTCTTGGCGAATGTTGCGGATGGCGGTGGCCACAAGTGTTAAGGCATTCACTTCCTGCCACGCTTTTTTGTAATTTTCGGTATTGGCCACTACAGGATAATTACTTTTAGCAATGCTTGCGCCTTTTCTATCGCCCAACATTTGCCAAATTTCTTCGGTAATAAAGGGCATAAAAGGATGCATGAGACGGAGCGCCGTATCCAGCACATAAAAAGTAGTGCGGGCGGTTTCAATTTTTTCGGCATCAGTTCCGGAACGGAAAATTTCTTTGGTGAGTTCGATGTACCACGAGCAAAAGTTTTGCCAAAAAAAGTTATACACCGTGTGCGCGCCGCGGTTAAACTCGTAACCTTCGATGGATTTGGAAACCGCGTCGATAGTTTGATTAAGCTCAAATAAAATCCACTGATTAAAACGGTTTTTGGGTGTAATATTTTTAAAATCGTCCACCGATTTAATAAACGGCTCGGCATTCATCATGGCAAAGCGACTAGCATTCCAAATTTTATTACAAAAATTACGATAGCCTTCTACACGCGCCTCATCCAATTTAATATCACGCCCCTGCGCCGCAAAAGCAGCCAAGGTAAAACGAAATGCATCGGTGCCATATTTTTCCATGAGTACAAGCGGGTCCACCACATTGCCTTTAGACTTACTCATTTTTTGACCGGTAGGATCACGCACCAAGGCATGAATATGCACATCTTTAAACGGCACAGCATCTTTTAAAGGGCGTCCGTCCTTAGCCATAAAATGACACCCAAACATCATCATGCGCGCCACCCAAAAAAAGATGATATCAAAAGCAGTCACCAGCGATGAGGTAGGATAAAAAGTTTTTAAACGTTCGGTATTTTCGGGCCAACCCAAAGTGCTAAAGGGCCAGAGGCCGGAAGAAAACCAGGTATCCAGAACATCAGGATCTTGAATCAGTTTTGTTGATCCACATTTAGGGCATGCAAGAGGCGGTGTCTCAGAAACAATTGGAGGGCACAAGTGGATGGTGGATGGTGGATGGTGAATAGTACTCTTGCTATCCACCATTGACGATCCACTATCCACTTCTTCCATACAATACCAGGCCGGTATTTGATGACCCCACCAAATTTGACGGGATACACACCAATCTTGAATATTTTCCATCCACTGAAAATAAGTTTTTTCCCAATGCTGGGGCACAAAACGCGTATGCCCTTCACGCACAGCCTTCATTGCCGTATCGGCCAGCGGTTTTGTTTTTACAAACCATTGATCGGATAAATAAGGTTCTACTACAGTTTTACAGCGATAACAGTGCCCCACCGAATTGCCATAAGGTTCAATTTTTTCAATAAGCCCGGCTTCTTCTAATTTAGCCACGGCCAAATCACGGGCTTTAAAACGATCCATGCCTTTAAAATCGTCGGGAACATTATCGTTAAGCTTTCCTGTTTTATCTAAAATATTAATTTTTGTAAGACCCAGGCGCTCACTCACGGCAAAATCGTTAAAATCGTGTGCTGGTGTAATTTTTACCACGCCACTGCCAAAAGCCTGATCGACAAAAGAATCGGCCACAACAGGAATAGAACGATTGGTTAAAGGAAGCTTTACCTTTTTACCCACACTAGCTTTGTAACGCTCATCATCAGAATGCACAGCAATAGCCACATCACCAAACAATGTTTCTGGCCGAGTTGTAGCAACGACAACATAATCTTTTTTTTCTTCTTCACCATCCACTATCCACCATCCACCATCCACTGGATAGCGAATATGCCACAGAGAAGTCTTTTTACTTTCGTGTTCTACTTCTAAATCGGAAAGCGAAGTTTGACAGCGCGGGCACCAATTGATGAGACGATTACCGCGGTAAATAAGACCTTCGTTGTATAAATCCACAAAAACTTTTTTAACAGCGCCCGACAAACCATCATCCATGGTAAAGCGTTCGTTATCGTAATCGCAACTGGCCCCTAAACGCTTGAGCTGGCCAATAATAGTCCCGCCCGATTTTTTCTTCCATTCCCACACGCGTTCCACAAATTTTTCACGGCCCAAATCAAAACGGCTTTTGCCTTCTTCTTTAAGCTGACGTTCCACCACATTTTGCGTAGCAATACCGGCATGGTCGGTTCCCACTACCCACAGGGCGTTAAAACCTTTCATACGGTGGTAGCGGACGAGAATATCCTGAATGGTAGAGTTAAGCGCATGCCCCATATGGAGCGAGCCCGTTACATTGGGTGGAGGGATAACCACGGAGTAGGATGGTTTAGAGGCATCCGGTTTATCCATTGAAAAAACCCGATTTTTAAGCCACAGGTCTATCCACTTGTTTTCTACATCGTGCGGTTCGTATACTTTTGAAATTTCGTCGTTTTCTTTCATCACTTTCCTTTTCACCTCTCTTAACGTATAAGAAAGCCTTCATCAAATGAAAAAACGGCTTAAAAATATACTCCCCTGGTGCATGGCTTGCGGGATTTTTTACCTTCTTTTTACACAAACACCACCTAAAAACATCCTTAACGCTATACTCCACGCTAATATCCCGCTCCTTCTCTTTTATATCGTGTTGTATTTTACGGTTGTGATGCTTTTGGATGTATGGGCCTTGCAATTAGCCCTCTCACGCTTTGTTGCCAAACTCAATTATTCCGAAACGCTCCTTATGCGGGGCGCCACATATTTACTGATGGTTATTAATTACAATGTAGGTCAGGGAGGTATTGTTTTTTACTTAAAACGTACCCATGAAGCTCCTGTTTTTAAAACCATAGGCACTCTTTTACTCATGACCGTTATCGATTTTTCTATCATGCTTTTTTTGGCACTGGTCTCAGTATTTTTTAACGATATCCAATACCACAATATAGCGCTGAAACCTTATGTGTATACTCTGGCCATTCTTTTTTATGGCGGTTTCTTTATATGGATTGCCTTTTGGCTCAATTTTAAAAAGCCATTTTTGCAAAAATTAATTTTGGTGCCCTGGATTAACAAACTAGTGCATCGTGATATTTTTTACGCTTTTAAAGAAGCAAGCCTAAAAGACTATTTAAAATTTACCTTACTACGCCTACCGTTAATTGTCACAATAGTAGCGGCTCTTTATCTCATGATTCATGGTTTTTACAGTCATGTGCCCTTTAGCAAAATCTTTTTATATGGCCCTATTGTACTCTTTTCGGGAGCCATCCCCATCACCCCTTCAGGGCTTGGCACCTCACAAGCTCTCTTTGTAGAATTTTTTAAATCAAGCCTTACTAGCCCCTTGGTAACAAATGGCACCTTAACCCCCAGCGAAATTTTATTAGCAGGAGGTTTAATTGGAGCCTTTGGTAATTTAACTTTGAAGGCCGTATTTGGATTGTATTGTTTATCTAAAAAATCGAAGGATCTGTTTACTCCCCCCTCTCCCTAACCCTCTCCCCAAAGGGGCGAGGGGGAAAGAGTACCCCCCTCCCGTCCTCCCCCTTAACTTAAGTGGGAGGGGCCCAAAATAAATCACAAACGGGTGGTGTTCTTTTTTTGAAAATAATTTCGCTCTTGGGCCGCCTAGAAAAAATTCAGCATAAATCAGAAGCTGTACGAGGCAAAAGCCGGAGGGGACCCGCAAGCGGGGACCGGCGGAATCAAACCAGCCCCAGCACAAACAAGCGGACCTCCGAAATTATTTTCAAAAAAAGAACACCATCCGTTTGCCACCCCGCGTCAAAAAAACCCATCTTTTCTCTTGGTCCCCTACTCACCCAATGCTACAATTTTAATTAGTAGTAATAAGTAAAGGGGTTGGGAATGATTTCTACTTCCACATTACCCGAGTTTTTTTTCGAAAAGGTTGAGAACGCGGCATCCAAGGCTCCTGTTAAAGTAAGCGTGGAAGCCGAACATTATATCGTCAACCTGCTTACTGCCTTTTGCCCACTCGATAACAACCAAGATCAAGCTTTAGCTCTCCGTTTTTTAGAAGCTCTCGTATCGACATCATACGAAAAAGCCCAGCATCTTAAAAAACTGGGTGATGCGTCTCTTTTCATTTCGGGTTTTTTTGCCGAAAGCTTAAACCGCAAACTGGTAGATATAGACTATTACATTAGCATGGGACATGCTGCTTATAGTAATTTGTCAAACTTAAATACCGTAAAACCTCTAAAAAATACCTTTCACGAATTGGCACAAAACTTTATAATTTTTGTAGATATTATTGCCGCTGTACGCGATTCAACACCACTGATGAATCATCAGGATGTGTTAAACCTGTACGACCGGTGGCTTAAAACGGGTTCAACGCGTAACAAAGATTTACTGGAACAACACGGGATTGTTCCTAACGCATTAGTTAAAAACAAGTACCCTCAATAATATGACAATGATTCCACATCATGAAGACGCCAAGCTTGAAGCGGTTATGATTGACCGTTTGCAAAATCAATTGGAATGCCTTTACGATATTGGCGTACCCGAGCGCGTGAAACATTATTTAATAGATAGACACGAGGCACAAAATTTACTGACTTTAGGCGAAAACCAAAAACTTCCTAAAGAACTATTACTGGTGCGCCAAAGCGAAGAAGAAACAGTAGAAGTGGCTCTTTTTTTAGATGATAAACTCCTTCAAAACTTAACTCAAAACAATCCCTTTGAGTTTTTAAACGAAGAAAATATTGCCGATTTTTGTATTATGATTGAAGGTGTATCGCATTTTGTTTATTTTTTATGGAAGGCTTATAAGCAAACGCCTATCACTCAATTAGAAATGGAATTGCAGGCCGAAATTGACAAATTTGTTTTGCTCTATTTATTTTTAAGATCGGACCACACCGAAGAAATATCAAAAATTATTTTTGATCGTTTGTTTGAAAATTTTAAATTAATAGAAAACTTATCGGCCGAACAGGAAGAACGTTATATTACTGCCTCGCAACTGGCCTCCAAATACTGTCATTACTTAAAAAACAAATACCGTAATCCGCAGGAAATGCAAAAAATGATTGAAGAAGTGCGCTATTTTTATAATTTATCGCAGGAACAAAAAATTTCGTTTATTCATAGTTAATTATTCCACCGTAATCGTTCCGTCAACCGGCGTCATGGAGCCTTCAAAAAAACGACAGTAAAAATAAAACACATCACCAGCCACAGCCGTATCGGGAATTGTAAAGGTATTGGTTCCATCAGAAGGCACCAGCACATCAAAAGTTCCGGTATCATCAAAAGCACCGGGAGCACTTTCGCTGGTAATAGTGTGCGGGTTATTATCTTCGTTATCTACAATAATAGTATCACCGGGCTGGGCCGTAATATCGGGGGTAGCAAAAATAAAACCCTCGGCAATTACAATAACAGGGCCTTCAAGCGGAAGGGCCGCCTCTTCTTCTTTAGAACAGGAAAGGCAAATAAGAAGGAGGATAATAGAAAAAAACTTTTTCATACCTCACCTATACCCACACACTCACGGACGTGCAAACAATAAAAAACCCCCCGCTTGTGGCGGAGGGTTTTTGTAAAACAGATGCCGATTAAGACTGGTTTTAGCAGTCAAAATACAGGTGGAATTCGTACGGAGAAGGACGAAGACGAACAGGTCCCACTTCGTTTTCCATTTTATAGTCAATCCAGTTGTGTACGAAGTCTTGATCGAACACGCCGCCTTTAATGAGCCATTCGTGATCGTTCTTAAGGTTATTAAGAGCTTCGTCCAAGCTACCGGGAATAGACGGGATATTGGCCAATTCTTCAGCCGATAAGCCGTAGATGTTTTTATCCATCGGGGCACCCGGATCAATTTTGTTTTGGATACCATCCAAACCTGCCATAAGCATGGCCGAGAAAGCCACGTACGGGTTACAGGTAGGATCGGGAGTACGGAATTCCAAGCGTTTAGCCTTAGGCGATTGCGAGTACATGGGAATACGTACGGCAGCCGAACGGTTACGCGACGAGTAAGCAAGCTTCACAGGAGCTTCATAACCCGGCACCAAGCGGCGATAGCTGTTGGTGGTGGGGTTGGTTAAAGCAACAAGAGCAGGAGCGTGCTTTAAGATACCGCCAATGTACCAAAGGCCCATTTGCGAGAAACCGGCATATTTATCACCAGCAAACAAGGGTTTGCCATCTTTCCAGATGGATTGGTGAGTGTGCATACCCGAACCGTTATCACCAAACATGGGTTTGGGCATAAAGGTTGCGGTTTTGCCGTGACGAGCAGCCACGTTTTTAACAATATATTTATACCACATCATGGTATCAGCCATAGAAAGGAGTGAATCGAAACGAACGTCGATTTCGGCCTGACCGGCGGTAGCCACTTCGTGGTGGTGTTTTTCTACACGGATACCCACTTTTTCCATTTCCAAAATCATTTCAGAACGGATGTCTTGCTGGGTATCGGCGGGAGCAACAGGGAAATAACCTTCTTTATGACGGATTTTATTTCCCAAGTTGATGCCGGCTTCGTTGCCGCTGTTCCAAACAGCTTCGTTGGAATCGATGCGGTAGTAACCGGTGTGGGCATTTTGTTCAAAAGCCACGTGGTCAAAAATAAAGAATTCGGCTTCGGGACCTACATAACAAATATCACCAATGCCGGTAGACTTTAAGTAAGCTTCGGCTTTTTTAGCAATATTACGAGGATCGCGAGCATAAGTGGTTTTACCAATAGGTTCGCGAACATCACCAATCATGGAGAGAGTGGTTTCAGCACAAAAAGGATCAATTTTAGCCGTAGAGGGATCAGGAATTAACACCATGTCCGATTCGTTGATGGCTTGCCATCCGCGAATAGAAGAGCCGTCAAAGCCGCTTCCTTCTTCAAACAAATCTTCGTGAAGTTCATCCATCGAAATGGAAAAGTGTTGCCAGGTACCAAAGAGATCGACAAATTTAAGGTCGACCACTTTACATTTTGCGTCTTTTGCAAAGGCAATGACGTCTTTTGCTGTTTTGAGACTCATGTTTTCTCCTTATAGGGTTATTAAAAAACTACAACGCCGCGTCACCGGTTTCGCCGGTACGAATGCGGATGGCCGCTTCCACGGCATATACAAAAATTTTTCCATCGCCAATGCGGCCTGTTTGCGCAGTTTTCTGAATTTCTTCCACCACGCGTGCTACATCGTCGTCACGTACAACTAATTCAATTTTAATTTTGGGCAAAAAATCTACCACATACTCGGCGCCACGGTAGAGTTCGGTGTGTCCCTTTTGACGTCCAAAGCCCTTCATTTCGGAAATGGTCATGCCTTTAATTCCCATCCCGCTTAACGCTTCTTTTACTTCATCTAACTTAAAGGGCTTGATAATCGCTTCAATTTTTTTCATATACTCTTGTTGAGACGTATTGGTTTTATAATTTTATTTAGAGGCTCTCCCAGCTTTAATACTAAAAGCTGCAATACGGAGTGGGCGCCACCTTGTATTTTGTAAAAAAATATTTGTAAATTGATTTTTTTAGAGGTTTTTTTGGATGAACAAGCCTTTAAAAAACAAAAAATTTACGAATTATGGCTTAGCAAGCCTTATACCAACCCGTTTTTACAGTAAGTTATTGAAATATATTGTGTTGGTTTTTTTAAAAGCTTTAAAAATCGAATAAAAATTGAGCAGTGCCTAAAAAATAGTCACATTAAACCTTATGGCTACCTTGGTAATTGATGGTTACAATCTTATTCGCCAATCCCCTACTTTGCTTGAATTAGAAAAAGAAAGCCTGGAGCGCGCGCGTTTGGGGCTGGTGCACAAGCTTGCTCGTTACAAGCAAATGAAGGGGCATAAAATTTACGTGGTATTTGATGCCGCCTTAACCAACAACACCCATATTGAAGAATTAAAAATGGGATCCATCCATGTGCTTTTTTCGGAAATGGGAATGCTGGCCGATACGGTAATTATGAAAATTGCCGAAAAGTTAAAGGACAAGGCTGTTATTGTAAGTAGCGATAACGAAATTTTGCGCCGCGCCAAAAGTGCAGGTTGTGGTTATATTACCAGCCCCGAGTTTGAAAAAAAGATGAATGAAGCGCTGATGTATGATGAAAGTTTTGAAGGCGAACGGGACATAGCTCACGAAAAACCGGCGCATAAACGCTGGGCTACCTATAAAAAGGGTCCGGCTAAACGGCAACCCAAGGCCAAACGGCGGGCTTTGAGGAAGTTGGAGGATGTTTAGTGCCGTTGATTAGTGCGGAAACGATAGAGTTTTTCGGTAAATCCACCTTGGCTTGAAAATTGTTTTTCTAAATACTGCAGTTGGCGGCGTAGTAAGTAACTAGCTTGGTTGATCACGCAAATTAATGTGTTGGCGGCGTCTTCGGGGGTTAGCGCAGCAATCTTTTTGGGATCCGACAGGCTGGATGGTTCTGACCGTGCCGACCGTCCGGACCGTTCCGAGTCTGACTTGTCGGAATGGTCGGAACCGTCCAAACGGTCAGAACGGTCCGTCAGCAAACTCCGCCGCACCACCAAAGCCCGCGGGCTATCCGGGTGCCAAGGCTCCAAACCCCGTTGTCGCAAAAAATCTTCGTAATCGAGCAACAGTTCTTCCAAACTAGCCCGAGCCACCCCGGTGAGTTTAAGCTCTGTTTTTTTAGAAGTAGCACTAGCCATGCTTCCCTCGGCTATATTCTGCACCCCGCTTCGCGCTGCCTGCACCATTTGATCGCGCGTGCGCGAAAATTGGCTCACAAAACGCCCACAAAAAACAACGGTAGCATCATAAACCCACTGCGCTGTTTGAAAACTACGTAACTTTCGATAACCCCCATAACGGGGAATAAGTCTTTCATTTTTCATCAGCACAATGAAAAGCAAATCCAATGCCAAATTATAAGTTCTTGAAATTTAAGGATTAGGAAAAAAGAATTGTGGTACGTTCAAGGTGGAAGTGCACCACTACGTAATTTTTTGAGTATTTCCGCAGGAGTATAAAAGTCTAAACATTTTCTCGGTCTATGGTTGAGACGATGTTCGACG
>JAIBAG010000038.1 GCA_019695305.1 bacterium | reverse complement strand
GGGGGAATCTGTTGGTGAATGGGTGGGAGAAACGCAAGTAGTGCAGGGCGTGGAAGAAACAGTGGGTTTTGATTTAACCACCGATCAGTGGGGGACATTAGGCGGAAGTACAGCGGGAGGGATCGCGGTTGCCGGTGCGACTCATGCGGCGCGTGGTACACAGGCCTATCAATGGCTCGATTCTACCCGTATGGCGCGGGGTGTGCAATGGGGAGCGCAGGGGCTTATCAATGGTGGGAAGAATTTGTTATGGGGTGCGGGACGTGTGGGGATGAACCTGATTGGCACACCGCTGATGATGATTGGAAATCCCGAGGCTACCCTGAACAGCAATGAACCGGGGACCTCTATGTCACGTCTGAAGCAGGGGTAGATCCTCTTATATTTATTTATACAGCAGTATAAAATACTTTAAATTATTTTATACTATGGTATAAAAGACTACGTGGACCGTTATTTGCAAAACCAGGTGGTGACCGATTTAAAATCGAAAATGGTTTTTATCGGCGGACCCCGGCAGGTGGGTAAAACCACTCTAGCCTTAAAAATTGCAGGAAACAATAAACAGTATTTAAACTGGGATGTCCCCATCCATAAAGATAAAATACTGCACTATGAAATCCCGGCAAAAGGGCTGATTGTTTTTGATGAGCTGCACAAATACCGCCAGTGGCGTAATTTTTTAAAGGGCCTTTACGATGAACGCAAGGCAAAATGCAAAATACTGGTAACCGGGAGTGCCCGTCTCGATTTTTACCGGTTTGGCGGTGATTCACTCCAGGGACGTTATCATTATTTGCGGCTCTATCCACTCTCTTATGCAGAACTCCAGATGAAATCCGCCGCCGACCTGGGGGTGTTGTTTAAACTGGGTGGTTTTCCGGAACCTTTTTACAAAAGTAGCGAAGTTGAAGCTAAACGCTGGTCTATCGAATATCGCCACCGGCTTATTCATGACGATGTTAAAAGTCTTGAAGGTATCCAAAATTTAAGTTTGTTAGAATTGCTTGTTGCTCGTTTACCGGAATTGGTGGGTAACCCACTTTCGCTCAATGCCATTCGTGAAGATTTGCAGGTTAATCACAAAACAGTTACGCGCTGGATGGATGCCCTGGAAAGACTATACGGCCTTTTCAGAATTTCCCCTTTTGGATCCCCAAAAATAAAAGCCGTTAAAAAAGAGCAAAAGCATTACCATTACGATTGGAATCTTGTAAAAGATCCCGGTGCCCGCTTTGAAAATATGGTGGCTGTGCATCTTCTTAAATGGGTTCATTTTAAAAGGGACACCCTGGGTGAAGAAATGGAGCTGAGATATTTTAGGGATGTTTATAAAAAGGAAGTGGATTTTGTCATTGTTCAAAACAACAAACCCGTTTTATTGGTGGAATGTAAACTGTCCGACAGCGACATTAACGATGGTTTAAAGTACCTGAAAGCAAAATTTCCCCAAACCGAAGCCTGGCAAATTAGTCTTAAAGGAAAGAAAGATTACCAATCAAAAGAAGGAATCCGCGTAGCGCCTGCCATGGAATTGCTAAAAGAATTAATCTAGCTAGCACCATATTTTAACAATATTTTTTTATATATACCCAATAAAAAAACAAAATATTGACATTTTAACCCTATATTTTATCATATCTTGATGATTCCCCGTACCGCTCTCCATGATTTGGAGCAATGGAAAAATAGGCCTAATCGCAAGCCGTTGATTATACGGGGTGCACGTCAAGTTGGAAAATCGTATTTGGTAAAACTGTTTGCCCAAAAAAATTTTGAAAATTACATCGAGATTAATTTCGAAAAAGACCCCACCGTGGGCGATTATTTTTTAAACGAATCCATCGATAAAATACTGGCTCTTCTCCAAGCTCACACCAATAAAAAAATTGTTCCCAACAAAACCCTGTTGTTTTTCGATGAAATCCAGGCCTGCCCCCATGTGTTTGCCAAATTACGTTATTTTTACGAAGAAAAACCAGAAATCCCCATCATAGCCGCTGGCTCGCTCTTGGAATTTCTTTTTACCAGTCACGAGTTTTCTGTGCCGGTGGGACGTATCGAATATCTGCATTTGGGGCCTCTTACGTTTGAAGAATTTTTAAAAGCCCAAAACGAGGACGCTCTATTGGATTTTATCGGTACATACACATTACAACAAACTATTCCTCAACCTCTACACAACAAACTGATGGACAAAGTACGCCAATTTACACTTGTGGGCGGCATGCCCGAAGTTGTGGCTCATTTTATTCAGTATAACGATTATCAAGAAGTTGATCGCATCAAAAGTAATTTGATTGAAACCTACGAGGAGGATTTTTCGAAATACAAAAAAAAGGTGGATGTGGGACGGCTTGCCAAAGTGTATCGCAAAGTGCCTTCGCTTGTTTGCAAAAAATTAAAATATGTTCATATCGATCCTAACGAACGTGCCAAGGACCTCTCGGATGCCATCCATCTTTTATCCATGGCTAAAATAATTTATAAAGTACACCATAGTGCTTCCAACGGAATCCCTTTAGGGGCCGATATCAATGAAAAATTTTTTAAATTGCTCTATCTCGATGTGGGTTTGTTAACTGCCGCCACCGGCTTAAGCCTTGTGGATATTGAACATGCGGGTGAATTAAACCTGATTAACCAGGGCGCTATCAGCGAACAATGGATTGGCCAGCATTTACTTTATGCCGAACCCAATTATCAGGCCCCGCAGCTGTATTATTGGATACGCGAAAAAAAGGGGGCTGCCGCCGAAATTGATTATGTTATACCGCAAGGCCCGCATATTATTCCGGTGGAAGTAAAATCGGGCAAAACGGGTCGTCTCAAATCGCTTTCTGTTTTTGCGGGTGAGAAAAAAACAAAAACAGCTCTCCGTTTTAACAGCGATATCCCCTCGGTTATTGATAATGGTTTATTTAAACTGGTTTCATTGCCCTTTTATCTGGTAGGGCAGTGGGCCAGATTGATTGCCTAAAATAGCAGGGCGGCATCTTGTGAGAATCAGTCAACAATTTTGTGACAACGTGCATTATTTATTTTTTAAAAAATATTAAATTTACCTTGATGTTGGGTTTTGATGGGCATACTATAGAAGTACAAGATGACGAATCCTTTAAGGCAGTTGCAACATAGCACGCGCTTTAAAACCCGTTTTCTAACCCTCAGCCGGCAGAAAACATTAAGGGGAATGTATACTATACATTCCCCTTTTTTATTGCCTATTGCCGGTATAAAAAACTATGACGAAAAAGAACAAAACAAAGAAGATCTATGTTTTGGACACATCGGTCATTCTCCATGACCATAACGCAATAAAAAGCTTTAAAGACAACGACACCGCAATCCCCATCACGGTGTTAGAAGAGCTGGACAACTTTAAGAGGGGTAGTGATATAAAAAATTACGAAGCCCGCGAATTTATCCGTTTTATCGACAAATTTTCCTCCCGCGAAACACTTACCGACTGGGTGCCTATTGGTGGCAAAAAATTGGGACAATTTAAAATCATCATGCACGATGACCATAATCACGTGGATGCTGAAATGGTGTTTAACGATAAAAAGAATGATCATAAAATATTGAATGCCGCCCTGTGCTTGCAGAAAATGGAAAAAAATAAAAAAGTGGTGCTTGTTTCTAAGGATATCAACCTGCGCTTAAAAGCGCGTTCGCTCAATTTGCCGGCGGAAGATTTTGAAGCCGGTAAAGTACAGGATATTAAAAACCTGTATACCGGGCATAAAACGCTGGAGCACATCCCGCACGATAAAATCCAACAGATTTTTGATGAGGGGCATGTGGCCGATGTGAAATTTTTAAACGGTTCCAAGATGAATAATCATTATTATATCTTGAAGAACGGAAAATCGTCGGGGCTTGCTTATTTTAATCCTTTTCAAGACACGCTGGATAGGGTGGAAAAGCTTTCTACCTATGGCATTAAGCCGCGTAATGCCGAGCAGACTTTTGCGATGCACGCCATTTTAAATCCCGACATCCGTGTGGTGACTATCCAGGGTGTAGCCGGAACCGGGAAAACGCTTTTAGCGTTGGCGGGTTCTCTTGAGCAACGTAAGAACTATCGCCAAATTATTCTGGCGCGTCCCATTGTGCCTCTTAGTAATAAAGACATCGGTTATTTGCCGGGTGATGTGAATGATAAGATTGGGCCCTATATGGAACCACTGTGGGATAATCTTAAATTCATCAAAAGCCAGTTTTCTGAAAACGATAAAAACTACAAACTGTTGGATGAAATGGTGAAGAGTGAAAAAATCACCATTATCCCTCTGGCCTATATTCGCGGCCGCAGCTTTGCCAATGTGATGATGATTGTGGATGAGGCGCAAAATTTAACGCCGCATGAAGTAAAAACCATCATCACGCGTGCGGGTGAAAATACCAAGTTTATCTTTACGGGTGATATTAATCAGATTGATACGCCGTATTTGGATGAGCAAAGTAATGGTCTTTCGTATTTGATTGAGCGTTTAAAGGGCAACAAACTTTTTGCCCATATCACGCTTGAAAAAGGTGAACGTTCGGAGCTGGCTAATGTGGCCAACGAGTTACTTTAGTGGCAAGTTGTACAATGTTGCGAAAAGTACGCCATCCAAAGAATAAATACGGCGCCTATAAGAGCTAATAATCTAAAAAAAAGTTGTGTTTTCTTTTCGCCGATTTTCTGCGACAAAAATACGGTGCCCGATTGCCCTAGTAGCAATGCCGGCATCGTTCCCAACGCAAAAGAAGCCATCCACAATCCTGCTTTGTAGGGCGTGGGTGCCTGAAGAGACGCCAAAACAGCACTGTATAAAAATCCGCACGGCAATAGAGGTGTGAGTAAACCTAGAGACAAACTCCGCAAAAAAAGAGGAATGCTTTTTATAGATGAAAGCAAGGCGGCCGATAATCTGGGTAAAAAAGGTAGCGAGGGTAAGGGAATACGAATGGCATACAAAATAAGAGGCAGGGCTACCAAAACAGGTAAAAACGGAATTTTTGTAAAATGTTGCAGCGAATAACCCGCATAGGAAAAGATAAAGCCCAAGAATCCGTAACTAATCATTCTTCCAAGGTGATACAGCGCTAATCGTATAACAGGTGCTGCGTTGGGTTTGATGCCTAAAATAATCGACAACGGGGCGCACATGCCCAAACAATGAAGGCTACCTAAAAAGCCGAAGGTGAAAAAAGCAATAATACCTGTAATGTGCAACGAATTCACGGATCGAGGTTATAATAATTGGTGTACTAATCAACTGATTTAGATCATATTCACTATCAAACCCGGTCATATTTGTTTTTATAATTCTCTATTAATTTGGCACACATGCGTGAGAATGTAGCGACACAAATTGTATCACGGGCCACATGTCTTCATTGTGGCCAAAGTTTAAGCAGAAACCGGATAGAGTCCGATTTTTGCTGTGTGGGTTGCCATACCGTTTACACGCTTATTCACGATGAAAATCTGGATCGTTTTTACACTTTAAAACCTAAAACACTTTTACCCCTCATCAATTATTTTACCCGCAAAACCGATTGGCAGTGGATACAAAATTTAAAGGGGCTGGATATGGGTAAAGTCAGTTTTAAAATTGAAGGGCTGCAATGTGCAGCTTGCATTTGGTTGTTATCTACCATGGCCAAAAAAATGGGGCCGTCACAAGTGATGATCAACCCGTCTAATGGGCGGATGGATATGCAGTTTGATACGCAAAAATTTGATTTTACCGCGTTTCTTAAAAAAGTGGAGTTGTTGGGTTATGCGGCCCGTGCGTTAGATGATGAAAAAAGCGAACCTTCGCGCGATTTGCTTATTCGCTTGGGTATTTGCATGGCCATTGCCATGAACACCATGTTTTTTTCGTTTAGCATTTATGCAGGCCTTACAAATCCTGCCGATCCCATTTATCGAGTCTTTAATAGCCTCAATTTTTATCTGTCATTTTTATCGGTTGCAGTTGGTGGATCCTATTTTTTTGGAAAAGCCATCACGGCTTTAAAAAATGGTGTGGTTCATTTTGATGTACCCATTGCCATTGGAATTTTGGCCACCTTTGTGGGTTCGTCTGTGGCCTATATGCAGGGCAATCATGCTGTTTCATATTTTGATACTATTAATATTTTTATAGCACTCATGCTTTTGGGTCGCTATGTGCAAGTGAGGTTTTTGGAGCGCAATCAAAAAGGACTTTCTAAAGTAGATCCCTTTCACGATTTTACAGTTACCGTTGCTGGGGAAAATTTATCTGAAAAAAAGTTTTCCGAAATAAAAAAAGACGATCCCCTGCTTATACAACCCGGCGCTCTGTTTCCGGTAGATTGTGTTTTGGAATCGGTCGAGTCTGTTGAATGTTCGCTAGCCTCTATTACCGGCGAACCCATGCCGCAGATTTTTAAAAAAGGTGATGTGATTTGTGCGGGAGCTCAACTGGTATCGGGTTTTGCAGTAAAGGCCATGGCCTGTGACGATTATAACAAAAAAGCGCTTGATCGCTATGTGCCTCAAAACGAGGATGGGTTAACACCTTATTTATGGCGCTGGTTTACACGCTGGTATGTGGTGGTTGTATTATGTGTTGCTTTTTCTGGTTTGGCTTATTGGCTTATTAACGATGCCTCGCGTGCTCTCAATGTGTTTGTAAGTGTGATGATTGTCACCTGCCCATGTGCGCTGGGCGTGGCTATCCCGTTGGCGCGTCATATGGCCAATCGTGAACTTATTTTAAATGGAGTGTTTGCCAAGAACCCTGAGTTTATTGATAAGCTTGAAAAAATTAAAAATATTTTTTGTGACAAAACGGGAACCTTAACTTTAGGAGTTCTTCAATTAACAAATCCCCAACAACTAGATTTACTGAACGCATCAGACAAAACGGTGTTGTTTAACATGGTATGCAGAAGCCGCCATCCGGCAAGTCTTGCTCTCTATCGCGAACTTATTGCACAACAACTTCCCTCGTTAGAGCTTGTTGTAAATGAAAAAGCAGGCGTGGGTTTGTTGGCAAGTTACAATGAAAAATCTTATTTTTTAGGAAAAGGTGATTTGCCCGGTGTGTATTTTAAACGTGATGATGTGATGTTAGCCCACATTAGCTATAGCGAAGAGGTGCTTAGTGATGTGCAGCAGGTTTTAAAAGATTTAACGGGAGAAGGAATTAATTTTTATTTGTTAAGCGGCGACAAGGCAGAAAATGTAAAAGCGTTGGCCGTTAAAACAGGCTTTTTAAGCAACAATGTGTTTTCAAATTTGGTTCCCGGTGAAAAAGCAGCCTTTGTTAAAAAGATGGGCGAGGAAGCTTCGCTCATGATTGGTGACGGCTTAAACGACGGGCTGGCCATGCAGGAAGCAACACTATCGGGAGGGCCTGTTTGGGAAAAGTGGGGTATTGCTCGTAATGCCGATTTCTTTTTTGTGTCTAACACACTGGGTTGGCTAACGCATGCTTATGCACTTTCAAAAAAATTAAAAAAAGTTTTACGCAACAATCTCACTTTTACAGTTTTATACAATATTGGGGCTGTTAGCATTTCGTTGTTGGGCCTTGCAAACCCGCTGGTGTGCGCCATTATTATGCCGGCCAGCTCGGTTATTGTTTTGGCTTATACGGCGTATGCCATGAGGAGTGTGAACTCATGAACGTTATTTTACTGCTTTTATTTATTGGTCTCATTTTAGTGTGTGGGGCCGTTTTGTTTTTTGGATACGTGGTTAAAAACGAGGATATCTCGCTTTGTGACCGCGCATCTTTATTACCACTTGAGGACGAACAACATGAAAAAAATAGTCTATAACGATGGTGTGACACGGCAGTTTATCTTTGCCTCTGTCATGTGGGGTATTGTGGGGATGCTGGTGGGCGTTATTGTAGCCAGTCAGCTTGCGTTTCCATCTCTTAATTTTACCCAGTATTTATCCTTTGGCCGTTTAAGGCCGCTGCATACCAATGCCGTTATTTTTGCCTTTGTAGGCAATATGATTTTTGCCGGTATTTATTATTCCACTCAGCGTCTTTTAAAAGCACGTATGGGTTCGGATTTTTTGTCCAAAGTTCATTTTTGGGGATGGCAACTTATTATTGTGTGCGCGGCGTTAACAC
Organism: bacterium; assembly: GCA_019695305.1. NCBI lineage: Bacteria > bacterium. The sequence goes on along the minus strand of JAIBAG010000038.1, from coordinate 8,792 downwards.
TTCCTCTGGGGATTACCCAGGGCAAAGAATATGCCGAACTGGAATGGCCTATTGATATTTTAATTGCTCTTATTTGGGTAATATTTGCCATCAACTTTTTTTGGACTATTAAAAAGAGAAACGAAAAAAGTTTGTATGTAGCGCTTTGGTTTTACATTGCCACCATTGTGACGGTTGCCGTGCTGCATATTGTGAATAGCTTAAGTTTGCCTCTAAATCTTTTTAAATCGTACTCGGTATTCTCAGGCGTTCAGGATGCGCTGGTGCAGTGGTGGTATGGGCACAATGCGGTGGCCTTCTTTTTAACCACACCGGTTTTGGGCATTATGTATTATTTTATGCCCAAGGCTATTGGCAAACCGGTTTATTCGTACCGTTTATCCATCATTCATTTCTGGGCTTTAGTGTTCATGTACATTTGGGCGGGCCCGCATCACCTTTTAAATACAGCGCTTCCCGATTGGGCTCAAACCTTGGGGATGGTTTTTTCAGTGGCCCTCTGGGCACCCAGCTGGGGCGGTATGATTAACGGTCTCCTCACGTTGCGTGGTGCGTGGGATAAACTGCGTACCGATCCGGTAGTAAAGTTTTTTGTAGCGGGCATTACTTTTTACGGCATGTCTACATTTGAAGGCCCCATGCTTTCCATCAAGTCCATCAACGCCTTGGCGCATTCTACCGACTGGATTATTGGACACGTGCATGGTGGTGCGTTGGGCTGGAACGGCTTTATGGCAGCCGGTATGTTTTACTTTTTGGTGCCCAGACTGTTTAATACCAAACTCTATTCCGAAAAACTGGCTAACTTTCATTTTTGGATTGGGACATTCGGTATCGTGCTGTACATGGCGGCCATGTATGTGTCGGGTTTAACGCAGGGGCTTATGTGGCGTGCGCTGACTCCCGAGGGAACGCTTCTGTATCCAAGCTTTTTGGAATCGATCTTTGCGTCTCAAAATATGTATTACCTGCGCATTGTAGGCGGTACGCTTTACCTGGTTACCTTTATCATCATGGCTTATAACCTCATTAAAACAGCCAAACAGGGGAATCCTGTTGATGGTGAGGTAGAAGTTGTTACTTTGGATAATCAATCTCAAACATCGTGGGTTAAAGTTATTTTTAGCCCGGTGATGGTGTTGGTGCTTATTGGTCTTATTCTGCTTTTGGCTTTAGGGACAAAAGATGTGGTGACTTCCATCATTGTTTACGCGGGCCTTGCCATTTTGGTTGTAGCAAGCGTGATGATGAATAAAAAAGGCGATGGCAGCTGGCACGAGGTGCTGGAAGGCAAAGCCTTTTTGTTTTCCTTTTTTGTTCTTATTTCCATCCTGATTGGCGGGATGGTTCAAATTATTCCGGCTGTTACTGTTAAGAGTGCCGTGCCCATGACGCATGAAGCCGTACCTTACACCGCACTTGAACTGGAAGGACGCGATATTTACCGTAGAGAAGGTTGTTACAACTGTCACACACAAATGATTAGACCCATGGTTCCCGAAACCATGCGCTACGGAGCTCCCAGCGAGGCTTGGGAAAGTATGTACGATCATCCTTTCCAATGGGGGTCAAAACGCACAGGGCCCGATTTAGCCCGTGTGGGTAAAAAGTATCCCAACCTGTGGCATTACAAACATATGATTGATCCCCGTTCTACCTCGGCCGGATCTCTCATGCCCACATACCCACATTTGGCAACTCAAACTCTTGATTATAAAGATACGGCCAGCCGTATGGAGCTGATGCGTACATTGGGTGTGCCATATACCGATGCACAAATTAGTAGCGCTGTGGAGGATGCCCATAAACAAGGTGAGGTTATTGCCAATGATTTAAAACAAAGTCAGGTGAATCTTTCGGCTCAATCAGAGCTTGTGGCACTGATCAGCTATTTGCAAAAGCTGGGAGTGGATCACAAAGCGTACGAAGGAAAGTAAAATATGCGTCAACTTTTAGAACAAGTAGGAGCTCACGATACAGGTGGAACATTTTTTATTGTTCTGTTTGTGGTTTTATTTACACTGATTCTTTTTTCTACCTTTAGAAAAAAGAATAAACCCGTTTTTGAAAAAGATTCTAAATTACCTTTAGAGTAATTGGTCAGCGTGTAGTTTTTGTCCCCCTTTGTAAGGGGGACTATAGGGGGTAGCCAAGCTTATCTACCTCCCCTAGCCCCTCCTTACAAAAGAGGGGAAAAAGAGGATAACTAATTACCCTTGGAGTAATTTTGGATACGAAAGGAAAACTTATGAAAGAAGAAGATAAGGTTCGTCATCACAGTTACGATGGGATTCAAGAATACGACAACATGCTGCCACGCTGGTGGGTGGGCACGTTTGTGATTACCGTGGTTTTTGGATTTTGTTACTGGCTCTATTATAACACCTACGCTGTAGGTCCCACTCAAGAGCAGGAATATCAAACAGCCTTAGAAGAACACAAAGCCGAATTTGGAAATAAAGGGGGCGATGAAGGTCCAACGGATGCCGCTCTTTTGGCCAAATCGCAAGATAGTCATGAAACTGAAGAAGGCAAAAAGATATTTATGACCAATTGCATGGCCTGTCACGGGGATAAAGGGCAGGGTGTTATTGGTCCTAATCTTACCGATAAATATTGGATACACGGCGGCAAACCCACACAAATACATGCAACCGTAACCAATGGTGTGGTTGAAAAAGGGATGCTTTCTTGGAAAGGTGTATTGGCACCTAATCAAATTGATGAAGTTGTGGCTTTTATAATGACGCTTCAGGGTACAAATCCTCCGGGGGCCAAAGAGCCTCAGGGTGATTTGGTAGAGTAGTACATCCATATCATTCGTTATGCCCTCTCCCTGCCCTTTGGGCATCCCTCTCCCACGAGGGGAGAGGGGGTTTTGATTTTGTCTATAATATGCAATTTAAGTCATCCATTAGAACTGATGGTAGCCGTGAGAAAGTGCGCATAGCTGATGTGGCGGGGCGTTTTACAAAAGCCCGCCAAATCTTTTTTTATGTTCTCATGGTTATTTATGCACTTGTTCCGTTTATTAAAGTAAACGGAAAACCGCTCATCTTTATCGATATTTTACATCGGCAGTTTTTTTTGTTTGGTTTTACCTATAATGCCCAGGATTTTTATCTTGTTTTTTTCCTCTTATCGGGTGCACTTTTTACTCTTTTTTATATCACAGCTGTAGCCGGAAGGCTCTGGTGTGGTTGGGCTTGCCCGCAAACTGTTTTTTTGGAAGGTGTTTTTAGACGTATTGAACGTTTAGTAGAAGGGCCCAAATCGGAACAATTACTTTTAGCGCAATCTCCCTGGAATTTTAAAAAAATAGTTAAATTTATAATAAAGCACTTTTTATTTGTTATTTTTGCGTGCGCGGTGTCCCACATTTTTTTATCGTATTTTGTTTCAATGGACGAACTTTTAAGTTTTGTGCGTCATAATCCTCACGAACATTGGGTAGCTTTTATCTGGATGATTTCTATTACTGCCGTTATCTATTTTAACTACGCATGGTTTAGAGAGCAGCTATGCCTCATTGTTTGCCCCTATGGCAAAATGCAATCGGCCTTAACCGATGATGATACGCTGGTGATTGGTTATGATGCTTTAAGGGGTGAACCACGAGGGAAAGTGAGCGACTCATCGCGTGGTGCCTGTATTAACTGCAGACGCTGTGTAGATGTTTGCCCTACGGGCATTGATATTCGTAATGGATTACAGCTGGAATGCATTGGTTGTGCCAATTGTATAGATGCCTGTGATGAAATTATGGATAAGGTGGGGCAGGCCAGGGGATTAGTCCGTTATGATTCTCTCAACGGGTTATTAAAAAAACCGCGTCATATTTTAAGGCCACGTATTTATTTGTATACCGTGTTGTTTTTTGTGGGGTTGGCTGTTTTTTCATTTTTTCTATTTAAACGGCACACCTTTGAGGCCAATATATTAAGAGCGCCAGGAATTCCGTATGTGCTTACCGAAGGTAAAATACGTAACCAGTATTTACTTCATGTTATTAATAAAACAGCAGAGAAGGCCAAATTTACTTTTAAATTTTCGGGTGAGGCAAATGTGATTATTCCGTTTCTGGAGATTGAGCTGGGATCTTTGGAAGAAAAACGAATTCCTGCCTTTGCAGAAATGGATGCTAAAAAATTTAAAGGTCAGTTTAATATTATTTTAACGTCAACCAATACCCAAACGGGCGAAGTGGTAGTGTCTCAAATCCCGTTTTTGGGGCCTTAAGCCCTCTCCGATTGCCTTTTCCAAATAATGGCAAAACCCAATCCCAAGAAAATAAACAGAAGCGTCATCGAAGGCTCGCCGTGAGGAGATAAACTACAGCCACCACCAGAGGCTTTGCTTCCTTCCGGATTGCCTGTATCGGTACCAAGGCCATCTGTTGAGCTTGGATCGTCTGCATCATCACCATCATCGGCAGGTGTTTCTTCGGGTATTTTTGTGGGATCTGTACCTGGCGCTTCGGCAACGGGTGTTTCGTCAACAGGTGTTTCCTCAGGGTCTGTGCCGGGTACTTCTTCAACAGGCGTGCCACAAACCTCATCTTCATCCACCAAACCATCACCATCATTGTCCAAGCCATCGCAAGTTTCGGTATCGATACAATCGGCAATAAAATCGCCATCCGTATCGGTATCGGGTGTGCCGCATCCGCATTGGGCGGCAGCGCTTTTTAACGGATCCAAATCGCAGCCATCCATACATTGGTAAATACCGTCGCTATCGGCATCTATATCGGGACTGTTGCAACCACAGATACCGGCAGTTGTTTTAAGAGGATCGTTGTCACAATCATCCACACAATCTTTTGTTCCGTCGCCATCGGTATCATTAAAGCCTTCGTCAATTTGGCCGTCACCATTATTGTCAATACCGTCACAAGTTTCAACAATGGGTTGAGTACAATTCAGGCCTTCGTCAGTTTGACCATCACAGTTGTTATCGATGTCGTCACATATTTCGTCCGTGGTGCTTGTAAGTTTGGAAGAGTTTGTGTCGTCGCAGTCGGAATTGTTAAGTACAAAACCACTAACAGCTGTGCCACACAACATAACTGAGGATCCGCTTCCAAAAGTGTCGCCATCTGCATCAGGGTAAAATTGCGACAGATTGCAATTGTTGGGTTCTAGGGCTCCAATATCGCAATAAGTACCAAATGCACGCACATTACCTATGGCATCACTGGTTAAAATATTTTCGGTGCCCGAGAGAAAATCGGGCAACGATTTGCAAGTTCCGTTTTCGGCTTTATCGATAGCTGGGCTTGTGAGAGCTAATTGCAGGGTAAAATCACGTCCGTTTTTTTGAATAAAATTTCCGGTAAATTGAGGGTCGATATCTACATAATCGGGATTTGTAGTGGCCGCTATTGCTATATGGGCACAGTCTAAATTCAAAATATTAAAGCCATGAGTCATAAGATTGGGGGCAGTGGAATAGCGGTCTCCAGACAAATTACAGTTATCATTTACTGATTGGCTTGGATCTAAAAATAATTGTGATTTGTTGTCGGCAACAATACTGGATTTAATTTTGATAGTATTGGGTGTGGTGGAGAGACTATATCCAGCAATAGCGCCTGAACCTACAAGCCCCTCAACAAATGCCGTATTATGAACAATTGTTGAATAACTGATGTTGGTATCAGTGGCGTGTAAATAAAGTGCAGAACCTCTTGCGTTTAAGCCTGTACCAAAAAAACCGTCTACAGTTGTAAAGTTGTTTGCAAATGTAGAACCGCTTATATCCAATTTATTTGATGTGCCATTAGAGTCTGTATAGATAGCGCCACCTGTGGCAGCGCTGTTGTTGATAAAAGATGTATTTTTAAGAACCATTATTTGCTGCCTTGTGGTGTAGGAAGCAAGAAAAATAGCCCCTCCTCTTTCGTTAGTGCTATTTCCGGTAAAAAGAGAATTTGAGATAAGTAATGTACTGTTATTAGCTATAACAGCACCGGCGCTCGATTGAACGGTATCAGCATGATTATTTTCAAAAAGGAGGCTATCTCCCAAAATACTACTATTATATAAGGCAAGAGCTCCTCCTACTGCACCTTGACGCGTTACTGTATTATTTCTAAAAACGAGATTACTTGAATAAATGCCTGCATATTCGGTATATAAGCCAGCCCCTGCTGTATAAGCGGTATTATCGATAAAATCAGTTTGAAATAAACCCATGGTTACAACTTGTGTTTCGCTTAAGCCGTGTACCTCAACACAGCCATAACCAGTTGTGCCCGTATTATTTTGAAATTTCATCGATTCAATTTGTAGAGTGAGACTGGGGGTGTTGACTAATGAATAAATACAGGCGCCAGTGGCATCCGTAAAATTTTGAACCGTCATTTTTTTAAGGATAACTGTAGAGTAATTGATACCTGTTAAGTTAAGAAAACGGGCATTATTACCGGTGCCGTTAATAATAGTTTGTGCCGCTGAAACACCCTGAATATTGATACTATCAATAATACTTATTTGTCCCAAAGTGAGATTAAAGGTGCCTGCAGGAATGCGTATACTGTCTTGTCCGGCAGTTGTGTTGGCTAGTTCAATGGCTTCACGCAACGAACAACCAGTTCCTCCTGTACAATCGGCAGCGTAATCTGCTTCCAGCTCGTCGGTAGTGGTAGTTACATTAATAATGGCCGCTTGCGCTTGGGATGACAGTATTAACAACAATAAAACAAATAAAATCTTTTTCATAAAATCCTCATTTTTTAAATAAAGGCACTATGCCCACTAAATATAGTTATCGTCTGGGTTAATAAGAAAGGTACTGATAAAGTTATGGAAAATTGCAAAAACTGATAACAAGCTGTTATCAGTTTTTGCGTTTTAAGGGCATTTTCTAGGCAATGAAATTATCTATAACCCGATAAAAGTACTATCGTGTTTAGTGATATTTCAAATACTTTAGCCTCGCTCTACTCCTTTGACGAGTGGAGCACCATGACAGATGCGGATTGGGAGAATTTTTTATACAATGCCCAAACCGACAATCCCGAGTTTTATTTTACCTATCAGGATAGGGATAAACCCAGCTACCAAGAAGCCAGTGATGCTTGGAGTAAAAGTAGCTATGAAGAAGGAGCACGGGATACGGGAGCCGGGGCCCGTGAAGCAAGTACCGCCGAACAAACAACTTCTCATCCATTACTCAACCCAACTACCAAAACGGCATCGTTAACTAGCACACAAATTGATAAGCAGATTGAACGCGAAACTTCTGTACCGAATCCCGAATCCCGAACCCCGGACCCCGAACTAGATTTTCCTCCCCAATCGTTTCCGGATGAATTTGAGGAAGAACCCGATGCCTTGGATTTAGCTTTAAATCAAACAAGCCCCATGGTTCCCGATGGTGAAGCGCTGATAGATCACGATGTGATTACCGAAGCGCCCTTTGTAGATGGTGATCGCGAAGACATTGCACTTAATCTTAAAGATGTGGTGGATCACTATTGCGATGTGATTGGTTTTCTCATCCAGCCTGTTTTTAAAAGTGGAGGCCGTCTTAATTTAAGTTATTTTAGTAAAAATGCTTTTGATACCCAAGGTGTAGAACCCTGGATGGGGCTTTACCGCTTTTTACGCAGCCAGGCTACCTTGCTGGATGGTAGCACCGGTACCGATCCTTATTCGCATATTATTGAAAAAAACGCCCGTCTTCTCATGCTTTTGTCGGCCCATATTACCGGGGATGCTTCCAATATTACCCAATCCGAATGGAACTATCGTCACGATTTAGCCCAGTTTGAAAAAGAAATTATAGCTGTAAACCCGTATCGCTTTATTGCCGATAATTTAAGAAGCGGTTTTCAAACCGTAAAACGTCTTGTGTACCGCTCGGTAAACGAAGCCTGGGATAATGGTTATGAAATCACCCAAGCGCTGATGAGAGCCGGCCAGGGTATGATAAGTGATAACACGGTAGCCCGCATGCAGTCGTCTTTAGCCGATACGCGTATGAGCGCTACGCTTGAAGCTTTAACTGAAATTGAAACTTATACCAAAAATATTGATGCACATCGTGACGATCAAACTAATGAAAAAACCTATGAAGGTGAAAGTTATAACACCGCTGGCAGCCGCTATACAGTTAGCGATATTCGGGAACGCCGGCAAAATATAGCAGGTGGCATTACCACCTATTCTAATTTGGTAGAAGAGCTTTACGATTTATGGTTGTGGGCTGCAAACGATGCCAATTGGGAAAATTTTGAGTTTTATGGTTTTTCAAACCAAGACCTGCGTTTTTACATTTTAAGTTCACTCGATCCGCTTATTTATGACGCGCATCTTACAGTCACTGCAACCGGGCTTCAAAATTTAAGTGACAAAATTCAACAATTTTTAAACCGTCCTGCAACCAATAAAGGTGGGCATGCATTTGGAGTATTAAAAGATGTTTTAAAAAACATGCCCAGTATTAACAAGGAGCCCTTTACTTGTTTTCAGGACGATGCCGATAAAATTGCCAGTGGTTTGGAAATGGGCGAAGTTATTGATCCCTCCGAAAAATTTGAGGGTGTAGCGCTTGTAGTTCCTGAAGGCTACGATGCTGCCAATATCATGCAATCGCGGGCTACGTTGGCAGAAGCCCTCAAAAAAGGAAAACTGGAATTGTACAAAATGTACCGCGATCAGGGTTATTTACTGCGTGGTATAGCCAATATTTTAGATATCGCAGGCCAGGGAGAACTTAGGTACTTAAGAGAAGCCGTCCAGTTTATGGACGATTTAATTGCTCAACTGGCACAGGCCGCAACTCCC
>JAIBAG010000037.1 GCA_019695305.1 bacterium | reverse complement strand
AGATAATTAACTACCATCTCCACATTCGCTTTTTCGCCAAAGGTATGGAGCACTTCGTCACAAGCTTTCCAATAAGCAGCGTGTAATTTTTTAGGCACGTACGTAACACCTATATATCCCAAGTTATACGTTTCACATTTTTTGTCCATTACCTGAAATGTACCATCATCCTTAAGCTGCACCTTCATATCGTCATCGGTTAATTTACGATCGTGATCGCACACAATGGCTACGCCATCAAAAACTTTTTCATCTAATGCCATAATTTGCGACATAATCTGAGACGAATAAGCGTGATCGGCATTCATAATAAAAAATGAATCGGTAACTTTGTTTTTAACCGAAAGAAGAGAAAGTAAATTTCCTTTTAGGTAATCGGGATTAAGGCTAAAGGTATGAAAATATCCTTTGGATTGAAAATGCTTTTCTAGCTTATCGTGCGCATAACCGCCCACGACAACCAGTGGTTCCTTTAAATAAGCACGTAACGATTCGTAGATATAATCGACAAGGGCCAAATCGCCCAGAGGGATGAGAGTTTTAGGAAGGTTATCGTGAATTTCTTTAAGACGAATACCCTGCCCGGCGGCTAAGAGAACCACTTGCATGAGGTGTATAAAGCGGTGGGGTAACGGCAGAGTCCATATCCTTTAAGTCCACCAGCTCTCCTAAATGATTGATAATGGTTGCAGCAATACCCTGACGGACAAAAGCTTCTTTTTCAAAAGTACCGGAACGCGCAATAAAGGTAACATTACTTTCATCGGCCATCTGGCCATCGTGAAGCGAATCACCCACAAATAAAATATCGTTAATGCTGCAATTAAAATAATTACAAATCCAGTTGAAGTGATCTTCACCCTTTAAAAACCCTTCGCTATAACCTAAAATGGCATCAAAAAAACCGAGTTCGGTTTTAAGTTTATCGTCCACAATTTCTTGATCGTTATTGGAAGAAATAACCAAATGATGCCCACGTTTTTTAAGTTCTAAGAGTGCTGGCCATACATCGCTAAAATAAGGAGCGTCGCGATAAAAAGCCATTTTCTTTTCTACAAATAAACGATTAGCTTCGGCGTTACGACTATCACCGGGATAAATTTGCTCAAGTTGAAAAGGAAACGGAAGACCGGAGGTTTCTTTATAGCGCTTTTTGGCCCATTCGTAATCGCAGCTAAAAACTTTTTGCATGGAACTTGCCGCCATATCGCCAAAATCTCCCATAGAATTGAGCAGCGTTCCGTCAAAATCAAAGACAATAACTTGGTTTTTGTTCAAAAACGACATGAGGGCGACACTTTAAAGGATTACGCTTGGGAAATCAACATTTATATCTGTAATAATATCAAATACTTAAGGAGGCAATATGCGTAAGTAAAGCTAAAGGTGACTTTAGTGATTAGCTCTTACGACTTGAGGAATAAAAAAATTGAAGAACTGATTATAACGAAGAGAATGTGGCATTTTAATATTGGGGTTATCGGTCATGGCTACACCATAGCTTACTTCCTTAAAAAGCCCGCCATGAGTCCCCTTTTGCCCAAATTTAAGCTTGGTGCCAATATAAGCAGGCCAACTACCAAACTGATAGTTGGGTTTTAAGCTAAACATCACACGTGGCGGGTTTTGTACTAAATTATAAAACGTATCATACAATCTAAAACCGACATCGGGATAATAGGCATCCCAGGTCGCATCATACCAACGACTTTGCGAATAATATACACCACTCAACATCCCCTTCTGTTTCATTTCATTTTTATATAAAAGAGGATCACCGTGGAGAGTGACGTATCGATAAGAGTTTTGTCCCTCATATTCAAAATAGGCTTTCTCGCCCTTATCATTTAATAAATAAATCTTATTTTTATCGGGCCAAATAACAATATCCATGCCTTCTACCTTACTCACTAACGTTGCAATTTCTGCAGCGTGGTGTGTATCAGCTATAGATACTCCGCCGTTAAGCAATCCAAATCGAACCAATACAACATCTTTATCCGATTGAATACGTGGTGATAATTTATAACCTTTTTGCCTTAAAGCCTTGCCAATTTTTTTCCCGGTTATATTTTTGAGCTTGTCAAAATGAAAACCATGATCCGAAAATATTACTGTACGGTAATCTTTTCCGGTTTTCTTTTTGTAGTCGGCCTTCATTTTGTGGATATAATCGCTGGCAAAATGCATAAAACGCTCGGTGCGCATTTCTCCCAACATATGCTGAGATCCGTCGGTGCCTCCCAAATAAGTCATCAGTACTTTCTTATCACTTTTATGGAGTATTTTTTTTGTACGCATTAAATCTTGTTTGCCAGCTACACCCGGAAAACTATACATCACTCCTTTTTCAAAAACAGTATTACGAAATGTGTCAAAGTAATGTTTATAGGCAATAGGATACTTTTTAATGTCAAAGGGCGTTCCGCCTACAATTTTATTTTTATTATACGAATAAAAGCGAATTTCGGGGCCGTAAGTTTTTCCGGCACCCAATTCTTTAAATAAGGCCGAAAAGCCAAGCGTGGTAACAGAAGGAAAAGTCATTACTAAGGGAATTGGCTCTTGAAAATCTTTAAAATAGCCATCGTCCTTCATGCGCTTCATCATACTATAACTAATACCATCAAAGGCTATAAATAAGGTGCGATCTTTTTCGTTTTGAATAGCTTTAAGACCTACAACAGTGTGTTTTCCGGCGCAGGAAACAGAAAAAAAAATAAGAAGGAGTAATAGAAAATAACGGGTCATATCTTAATCTTCAGCATCCTCCATGCCGGTACCACCTTCCTCGTAGCTTTTTAATTTATTGCGCAGAGTTCGCAATGATATGCCCAGTTTTTGTGCGGTTTTAGTACGATTGCCCTCGCAAGATTCTAAAGTTTTTAAAATAACTCGTTTTTCAATTTCGCCCAAAGTTAAATTACCACCCAGTAATTCTTGTGTAGCATCCGACACGGGAGCTTTATTAGTATTAGGCTCAGCTTGTGGAGGTTCAGCTTCGTTTAAAACATCAAAATCACCCACTAATACGGCGCGCTCCATGGCATTGCGTAATTCGCGTACATTACCATACCAAGGATGTGATTTAATTTTCTTTTTAATTTGCTCTTCTAATGGGAGTACTTCGCGCCCATGTAAAACCGCAAATTCTTTTAAAAACTCACCAGCCAAAAGTACTACATCGTCACCGCGTTCGCGAAGAGGAGGCATCACAATAGGAATCACGTTAATACGGTAATACAAATCTTCACGGAAATTACCATCTTTGGTGTACTGAAATAAATCGCGGTTAGTAGTGGCCACTACACGTAAATTAAGCGCAATAGGTTTAACTCCGCCAACACGATAAATTTCGCATTCCTGCAACACACGCAATAGTTTTGTTTGCATGGTGAGGCTCATTTCACTAATTTCATCTAAAAGAATGGTGCCGTTATTAGAAAGTTCAAATTTACCAATTTGACGGTTAACCGCCCCTGTAAAAGCACCCTTTTCGTGACCAAATAATTCGGATTCTAGCAAGGTATCGGGCATAGCGGCACAATTGATAGCTACAAAAATACGCTGTGAGCGCGGCGAAAACTCGTGAATCATCTTTGCTATAAGTTCTTTACCGGTACCCGATTCCCCTTGAATAAGCACCGTAGCTTTGCTGGGAGCAATACGCTTTAAATTTTCAATAATCTCACGCATTTTGGGGTTATTACTAATAAAGCGTTCACTTACACGCTTTAAACCCACGCGGGCATTTAAAAAATCACCTTGTGCCAATTCGTTAGCAGAAGAGGTATTAGTATCAAAACGGGTTTGACGATCCAGAAAAGCAGCATTAAGGGCAGTTTCTAAAACATTGAGAGAAAACGGCTTTACCAAAAAGTCGTAAGCGCCCTTTTTCATCACTTCCACGGCCTTTTCTATACTACCATGGCCTGTCATGAGAATAATGGGTATATGTGGATAGTTTTTAGAGACATACGATAATAAATCGTAGCCCGTTAAACCGGGCATCATCACATCACTTAAAATAATATCAACAGAGTCGTTTATCTCGCGTACCGCTTGATCGACTTGGGAAAACGATACAACATCGATACGAATTCGTTTTAAAAATGTTTCAATAGCAGCACGCAGGGTTTGATCGTCTTCAATTAAAAGAACTTTTTTAGTCTTCATAGTTGGAATGGCTCTCCGTAAATTAAAGAAGTACTATACCAAATGTTGTTTGACAAAGAAAAACCTTTTTGCGAGTTTAATTCAATGAATCTACCCCTATCTAACGTTCAAAAATATACCTTGTCTAATGGCCTTACAGTTCTTTTGGAACATAACGCCTCCTCTCCTGTCGTTTCGGTCAATATGGGTGTTAAAGTGGGGAGCTCGTTTGAAACCAACGAAGAAGCCGGATTATCTCATTTACTGGAGCATATGGTGTTTAAAGGCACCAAAAGCACGGTGGCTGGTGAAATTGCTCAAACTGTGGAAGCCTGTGGTGGCGAACTCAATGCCTATACCTCGTTTGATCAAACGGTTTACTATATTAACTTAACCTCACAATACCTCTCTACTGCACTTCACCTAATTAAAGAAATGGTATTAGAGGCCACTATCGACCCAACAGAGTTAGAGCGTGAAAAGGAAGTCGTAATTGAAGAAATTAGGCGCGGCCTAGATAGCCCTAATCGTGTTTTAAGCCAAATGGCCTTTAGCCAGGCCTTTAAAGTACATCCTTATGGCAGACCTGTTATTGGTTTTGAGCAAAATGTACGAGGGTTTCCGCAGCAGGTTGTGTTTGGTTATTACAAAAAATGGTATGCTCCTAATAACATGGTTCTGGGTATTTGTGGTGATTTTAACGAAAAAGAACTAAAAGAAAGTATTCAAAACATGTTTGGCAGCTATACCTCTCATCCGATACCCGAACCCGTTTTACCTCCAGAACCTCTTCCTTCAGCATATCGTTTTACACAAACAAAGGCCAGTTTTCAGGGTAATTACTTAAGTATCACTTATCCAATTCCCAATTGTGCACATCCTGACATTCCAGCCTTAGATCTTTTGGCCCAACTTTTAGGTGAAGGCGATACATCCACATTGGTTCACGAATTACGTGACAAACGTCAATTGGTAAATTCTATTGGTTCATATGCTTACTCTCCCCGCTCGGCCGGTATTTTTGGTATTGATACCATGATGCCTGATCAAAGCTTAGATAAAGTACTGCCCGAAATATTAGCCTTGGTTGAAAAGGTTAAAACCGACCTTTATCCGGTAGCACATTTAAAAAGAGTTAAAACCAATATGCTATCGAGCCTCATTTATGAAAAAGAAACGTGCGAGGGAACCGCTCGCAAGTGGATGGTTTACGAAACAACAGTTAATGATTACCGCTTTGAATTGGAGTATTTGGAAAAAATAAAAAACGTAACTGTTCACGATATCAAGCACGTGGCCGAAAAATATCTAAAACCACAACATGTGTCGGTATGTGTGATGTCGCAGCAGGATAAAAAAGTTAATTTTCCAAAAAAATTTACTCCCAATAAAAAAAGCCTAAAGCCTTATAAATTGCTAGAAAAACGTGGCGACATATCACGTTTTGCTCTTCAAAATGGAATTACAGTAGTAGTGCGTGAAAATAAGCGTCTGCCACTAGTATCTATTAAATGTAATGCACTGGGTGGTTTGCGTTACGAAAACAAAGCAAACAACGGGATTACTCATCTCACAACAGCGCTCCTTGAAAAAGGTACAAAAAACCGCTCTTCAATTCAAATTTCAAAACTGTGTGAACAAATTTCGGGACATGTATCGGGTCATGCAGGCCGCAACAGTTGGGGAATTTCGGCTGGCTTTTTATCGGAGCATTTTGACAAAGGTATCGATTTATTTTGTGATGTTTTAAAAAACCCTGTTTTTGATGAAAATGAATTTAAAAAAGAAAAACGTCTTGTTTTAGAATCTATTAAAAATCAAGCCGATTCCCCTAGTCAATTGGCTTTTATGCAGTTTCAAGCCTCACTCTTTAAAAAGCATCCTTATGGCATGCCACTCATTGGTACTAACAAAACGGTAAACTCATTTAAATCTAAACAGATGGCCGCGTATTATCAAAAAATGCTTAAAATTGCTCCATTGGTCATTGCGTGCTCGGGGGATGTTGATGCTGTTCACTTTGTAGAAGCTTTATGCGACGAACTGCTTGCACTTAAAAAAGTCTCTTCTGCATCTCTTAAACTCACAACCGATAAGGCACCCAAAACCGAACAAAAACTTCATCTTAAAAAAGATAAAAACCAATCACACGTGGTATTGGGTTTTATGGGCCCACGCATGAAAAGCCCCGATCGTTACGCTTTGGAAGTTCTCAACAACATTCTCTCGGGACAAGGAGGACGTCTCTTTTTAGAGTTGCGTGATAAGCGATCAATGGCCTACACGGTATCTTCTATGATGGTTCAGGGCATGGAACCCGGTTATTTTGCCACCTATATTGGTACAGAGCCTTCTAAAGTAGAAGCGGCTGTATTAGGTATGCGCGAAGAATTGCAAAAAATTCAAGATGAAAAAGTAAGTGATGCTGAATTAAAACGTGCCATAAATTACATTATTGGTAATCACGAACTAGATATGCAGCGCAATGCTACTGTAGCATCAAGCCTGGCCTTAAATGAAGTATACTGTTTTGGTTTAGATGAGTTTGAAAATTACGCCCAATATGTATCGCGCGTAACAACAGCAGATGTACAACAGGCAGCTCAAAAGTATTTAAATTTAAAAGCAGCTACCCTCTCTATTGTTGGCCCTTAAAAATTTACGACTTCTTTTTTTCAGTTACTTCCTGATCGGCCGAATACGTTTTAAGCCCTTTTATCACTGTTTCGCTAGAAACAATAGATTCACTCACAATAGTTTTATCATCGGCAGCAGAATGCTGAACTGTTGTTTCATCATCACCATGCAAATAATTTAATAGACTATCCAATAAACCCGTTTTGGCAATGTATTCGGTACCTCTTAAAAAACTGGCTGCCCTTTTTAAATCGATAGGCATGGCCACGCCCAAATTAACCTTCATGAGGGATTCGGCCACCATTTGTTTCTCACCGGGATCCATGGCCTTGTATTTGGAGCGCAGTTTTTGCTTGGAAGAAATTGACATAAAGCTATCGTACCAAAGAATTGACAAGGCCGCAAATACCCAGTAATCTTGCTCTTCTATGCTAATTCAGATCTTAAAAGGCAAAATTCACCGGGCTACTATTACAGAAGCCGATGTTGATTATGAAGGTTCTATCCGTTTAGATAAAGACCTTATGGATGGTGCCGGACTCATTCCTTACGAAATGGTTCATATTTGGGATGCCACCTGCGGTGAACGCCTGTATACTTATGTGCTTGACCCCGCCCCTGCTGGCTCTGGCATTGTGGCCATTAATGGTGCTGCCGCCCTCCGTATTAAAAAGGGGCATATCGTAATCATCACCAGCTTTGTGAATTTAACACCAGAAGAAATTCCAGGACATAAGCCTAAAGTGGTATTATGCGACGCTAATAATAAAATTAAAGCGATTCAGTCACACTAAATTGTCCCCATTCTTGCGCACCAATAAAGCTGTTAATAACTTTTCCATTTTCATCTACCAAAAAGCTTTCGGGTAGTCGTGTGGTATGAAAATAGTCTACCAATTTATATTCGGGGTCAAAATAAACAGGAAAATCAAATTTAACTTTTTGCCTAAAACGCACAACATCTTCTTTTTTTTCATCTAGCGAAATAGCTACCAGTTCAATATTTTGCTTTTTTAGTTCTTCACGGTACGCATTTAATTTTGGAATTTCCTGCACACAGGGATAACAATAAGACGCCCAAAAATGGATGAGTATCTTTTTCCCATGTAAAGTCTGTGAAGTTAAGGCTGGACCAGATTCGCTCTCCAAAGAAAAAATAGGCAAGTCACCTTCTGGATTGGCTATTTTGTTATCAATAACATTAAGATAAATATAAACGCCAAAGCCTACAAGCAGTAGTGAAAATAAAATAATACGTTGTTTCATAAAAGTCCTGCGGCACGTGTAACAAATGCCATAATGGTGACCTGAGGATTAACACCGAGCGATGTGGGAAATACAGAACCATCCATCACCCATACGTTTTCCATATCGTGCAATTTCAAATTTTTGTCCACCACCGATGATCGCGGGTCTACTCCCATACGACACGTTCCTAAGGGATGAAAAGCAGCCGATTCAAAATCGGAAAAACGAGTATTTTGACTATTCATTCCTTCAATTTGTGAGGGATGAGTGAGTACCGGCCGAGTTTTAACAGATGGAAACACTGTATGTGCGCCGGCAGCAAAAAACATCTGCGCTAAAATTTTTAGCCCTTTAATGAACATTTCCTTTTCACGCTGGCCTAATTGATAAAATACCAATGGTTTTCCCGATAAATCGGCTTTCACCGTTCCTGTACATTCGTCATGCACTAAAAATCCAAAAATGCCCACGTGACGGTAGTTTTTCATAATCTCATAATGGGCATTACCAACCTGATGAAGGCTTGTGGCTAGTAACCACGGTGGGAAAAAGACACTCTCAAAACAAATCCCCTCGCCTTCAAAATCATCCACATAATACCCCTGAGGGACTCCCCTAAAACCATCTACAATATCCGGAAATAACCCAATAGCTTTAGCCGTTGGGTGAATAGTGAGGTTTTTTCCTAACTCGCGTGAGGTACGTCCCATCCCACTTTTATGAAGTAAAAGCGGACTATTAAGCGTGCCACCAGCCACAATAAATTTACTCGCCTTAATTTTTATCTTTTGCCCTGTATCGGTAAGTCGCGCTTCTAGATGTGTTGCTTTATCGTATGCTTTTTCAATTTTAATAACCTTGCACTTGGTTAAAATTTGAGCGCCCTTTTCGGCAGCTAAAGGCAAATAACTTTGTTCCATACTTTGTTTAGATTCACGCGGGCATCCAAAAATACACTCGCCACTGCCAACACATTCGCTTTGATTTCTAACCAGGGGATAACCATGAAGCCCCATTTTTTTTACGCCACGGTCAATCATAAGATTGTTTCCGCCCAAATTTTGAGAAGATACAGGGGCAATTTTTAAAATATGTTCTACTTTATCAAAGTACGGACTCATTTCTTTAGTTGTAAATGGCAAATCAAATTTTTTATTCCATTCTTTAAGAACTGCATCCGGTGTTCTAAAACAAGTGCCCGAATTAATAATGGTGGTCCCCCCCACAGCCTGGCCGGTGGGAAGTAAAATCATGGGAGCACCAAGTGTAGCATAAAAGCCGCCATCTTTATAAATGGTACGGTTTCTATCGAGTGTGGAGTGCGAGTTAAAATAACTTGCCGAAAAATAGGAGCCCTCCTCAACTACAAGAACCCGATAGCCTTTAGAGGCTAATTCGTAGGCGGCAACGGCTCCTCCGGCGCCAGACCCAATAATGCAAATATCAGTTTCAATTTCGGAAGTGCGACTGTTTAAGGTGTAAAAGGCTTTAGTAAGATCTTTCTTTTGCGCATATTTTTGTCTATTTTCTTCATAGCCCAATTTTTTAGAAAGTTCTGGGTCGGCATAAAAGGCCGTATAAATTAAAACGGCAATAGGACGAAACAAAGCATATGCCATAAACCAGCTGGAATGATGCCAAATAGCAACATAGCGTGTCTTTTGACTATTGTTTAAAAATTTAAAGGTGGTTCCAAAGCTAAGAATGGCTCTAAAATTAAAAATAAGAAGCCCCAAATAAAACCAAAAACGCATGTTGGGGCTTAAAGATGAAAGCGCTGTTTTTAAATAAAAATCAAATTTTTCACGCTTTAATGGATGATCGTTTAAAAGCTTATCTCCCAAGAGTACAGGAGCTAAATGGTTAAGAATGTTAAGTGAATACTTAGAAAACATTGAAGCGGATTATGCTTGCAAAAAAAGAAGTTGTAAATAAATCAATTATTTCAAACCAATAAACGATAAATTGCGCATTTGTATATCCCCATTACGGTAAGAAAAAAACAAATCATTATGACAGCGGGTACAAAAGGGTAAAAACTCAATCTGGCTTTTTGGTACACCCGATTCTTCCAATATTTTTTGGATGCCAGCACCTAAATCGATAAATGATTTTTTGCCTTCTCCGGGATAAATCTTGAAAGTAGTCCCAAATTTTTTAATAAACTCTTCCACCACTTCTTCACCTACTTCAAAACAATTTTTACAAATGAAAGGTCCCACAGCGGCTAATAAATTACTGTTTTGAGTTCCCAAAATAGCCATTTCCTTTAAGGTATTTTCTAAAACACCGGCAATAAGACCACGCCATCCGGCATGCACCGCCCCTACCTGATGAGAAACAGGATCATAAAGTAAAATAGGAACACAATCGGCGGTTCTAATGGAAATGTATTGCCCAAATTGCTCGGTAACTAATGCATCAGCCTCGGGTTTAGAACCAGGATTTGTGGGTGACAAACGAATAGCTTTGTTAGAATGAATTTGTTTTACACCAAAAATTTGATCGGCTGTAATCCCGCTAAAATGCTCAATTTGATGAGTATCATCGCCAATAAAACGCGTGGTAAAACCATGAGTAATTTTTTCGTTATACTCCGAGAGTAAACGCGAAGCTAAAATAGGCGTCATCATAATAATTTCTTTTGTACCAATTTAAAGTCTTTAGGTACAGCAGCTTTAAATTCTTTCTTCATATCAGGAATTTTAATTTTAAATGCATGCAATAGTGGGCGATTTATTTTGGCTAAGTCGGCAGCCCACATTTTATTTACATTTTTTACGCTTCGACTATGACTTCCATAGGTTTCATCACCAACCAGTGGATGTCCTAAATGCGTTAAATGAACTCTAATTTGATGTGTTCGTCCCGTTTCAATTTTTACTTCCACCAAACTTAAACCGTATTTTTCTTTTAGTACTTCGTAATGACTAATAGCAATTTTGCCCTTTTCACTTACAGAAAACTTTTTTCTATTACTTAAACTACGCGCAATGCCTGTTTTAATAGTTCCCTTTTTGTTTTTAAATTTTCCATAACAGAGAGCCAAATATGTTTTTTCAATAGAGTGATTTTTAAAAAGCTCTGAAAGTTTAAGATGTGTTTTATCGTTTTTAGCTACCAGCATCACACCGCTGGTTCCTTTATCAAGTCTATGAACTATACCCGGACGCTCTACACCTCCAATGGTTGACAAACCCTTAAAGTGATAAAGCAAAGCCTGTGTCAGTGTAGCTTCCTTGTGCCCTGCTCCGGGATGAACCACAAGATGTGCCGGTTTATTAATAACTGCCAAATTTTTATCTTCGTAAAGAATATCCAAAGGTAAATCGTGTGGAGTCAATGGACTTGGTTTTACAGCGGGAATATTTAAAACTACTTTATCGCTGTCTAATACAGAATACGAAGGTTTGGCTGGCAATCCATTTACCAGTACATGACCCTCTTTAATAAGACGGGCTATTTGCGAACGGCTTAAAGGATGATTTTGTGAAAGATATAAATCGAGTCTCATTCTGCTAGCTCTACATTCCAGTAAGAGTAATCAATCATATTAAGAAAAGGTTTCCAGGCTTCATGAAAACGCGGACGGCTCAGTAAACGCAAGATAATAGACCAATGTGGCTTTATAGGCTGTTTCATTAAGGCCATTCCGGCTTGTTGTGGTGTTCGGCCACCCTTTTTAATATTGCAAGGCACACAACTGCACACCACATTTTCCCAATTTGTTTTACCACCGTGCGATACTGGAACCACATGATCTAAATTTAATCCACTTTTAGAAAAGCGTTTTTGGCAATACTGACAGGTATTATTATCGCGCAAAAAAACATTAAGGCGTGAAAAGCGCACCGTGCGCGTAGGAATTTTGTCGTAAAAAGTAAGTAAAATAACCCGTGGAATGCGAATGGTACGATTCACCAAACCAATACTTTCTTTGTCGCTTTCTGCAGAAAGCTCCATCCAGCTTAAAAAATCAACAAGTGAGTATTCGTGATCAACTACTTTTGCAAGCCCCCTGTATAATAAGCAAAGCGCTTTTTTTACATCGGTGATGTGAATAGGAAGGAAGGAGCGATTTAAAACTAAAACAGCGCCACCAGTCATGTTTCTATTTTATACTGGCTTAGAAGGATAAAGCAAGATTTTACACTGCAACCATAACCCACCTCTGTCTCCTCCCTTAGCTTAAGGGAGGAGGACTTTCTCACAAAATTATGCATATGTCCCTCCCCCTTAGAGTAAGGGGGAGGCTCAGGAGGGGGTTACCTCTTCAAGGGTTTTCCTCTTAAATCCAAATATTGATCCACGCCTAGCTTTTTACAGTAGGCTAAAAGCGCCTTATTGAGCTCATAAATAAAGAAAGGCCCCTTGTAAATAAGACCTGTATACACTTGAAAATGGCTAGCCCCCAGGCTTAATTTGGCAAGGAGATCTTCAAAACTCATAATGCCCCCTACTCCCATAATAATTTTGGAAGGCCCTGTGATGGCATAAACACGCTTGAGCAGATCATTAGAGGCATGTAGTACGCCATGTCCCGACAAACCACCCGAACCAATTTTTTGCAGTGCTTGAGGCGAACTGATTAAGTTCATGCGTTCCGGAGACGTATTACTTACTACAAAACCATCAAAGCCACAATCATCGGCATGTTTTAAAAGCTTTTCCAAACTTTCCGGTTTTAAACTTGGAGATAATTTTACCAAAACCGTTTTTTTCTTTTTTTGCTTTTTAATAATTTTAGAAAGTTCCTGACCTAGCTCTAAAAATACAGCAGGGTCTTCAAATGTGCGTCCATCGGATGTATTAGGACAACTAAGATTGATAGTAAGATAGGAAGCTAAAGGATACAGCTCTGTAAAACTAGATGTAATATCTTCAATGCCTGTTAGTTTTTTTACTCCCTTTGCATAGGCGAAGTCAGGGGTTTTAGCCACATTAATGCCTAACGGTAATTTAATACGCTGATTCTTTAAATGCTGATGAACAGCCGATACTCCCCAATTAGGCAATCCCATACGGTTGATAAGAGATTCATCCTTTGGTAATCTAAAAATGCGTGGTCTTGGATTACCTGCACAGGGATGGGTGGTGACGGAACCAATTTCTATAAAGCCAAATCCAAGCGATTCCATAAAAGAAATCATTTCACCATTTTTATCAAAACCAGCTGCAAGACCAACTGGATTTGAAAAAGTGATATCGCCCATTGTAGATGTTAAAATAGCTGATTTTAAACAAAGCGATTTGCGGATAAGCGTTTTAGGCAACAAAGTACTCCCTCGCTTTACAAAGGCATGAGCCAATTCAGGCTCCATCATAAATAGAAATTTTTTAAGAAAAGAGTACATAAAACAGGGCTAACACACTTTTGTTAGGGTCTCAAGCTCATCAAAAGAGCATCTTCGCCATCACTATAATATTTTTTGCGAACTCCATCCTGCTTAAAGCCAGCACGCTGATACAACCATAACGCTTTAAGATTAGAAGCCCGTAGTTCTAAAAAAATGGGGCAGCCAGGATACTGTTGTTTAAGATAGTTTAAAAGAGTAAGCCCAATACCCTGGCGATGATGCTCGGGCCCTACAGCAATATGAATAATATGCACTTCGTCGGCATAAAAACGATAATCAACAAAAGCAACAGGAGTATCCTGGCGATAAAAACCTGCAATTAAAGCTTCTTTTTCCTTAAAATCACTTTTTAATTTCTCTTCACCAAAATGATGTGGGGTATTGGCTGTATCGATGGCATACAGATAAGGATAATCGGATGGAGGAACTATTTTAATCATAGAGAAGAGATATAAGCTTTTAATCTCTTTAACCCTTCTTCAATCACCGGAATACTTGTTGCATACGAAAAACGTAAATGCCCTTCCCCTTCGCTGCCAAAATCAATACCTGGGGTTACTCCTACATGCGCATTTTCTAAAATATCAAAAGCCAATTTATAAGAATTTTTACGCAGATGAGATGATTTTACAAAAATGTAAAAGGCGCCATTGGGGTTATAATTAATCTTAAAGCCCAAATCACGCAAACCTTGCATCATCACAAGCCTGCGTTTATTATACTCGGCGCGCATATTGGCTAATGCAAAGCCTCCCTCACGCAGCGCGGCTATACCCGCTTCTTGAACAAAAGAATTAGCCGAAATAAAAAAGTTTTGCTGAATTTTTTGCATCAGCCGAATGTATTTTGGAGGCGCTATCAAATAACCCAAACGATATCCTGTCATAGCATACGATTTAGAAAAGCCTCCCACCACAATACAGTTATTAGTAAACTCCAGCATAGTATGCTCGCTGCCTTCGTAAACTAAACCATGATAAATTTCATCTGATACTATCGGAATTTTTGTTTTAGCTATTCCCTTTAAAACATCGGCGGTAAGAACAGAGCCGGTAGGATTAGAGGGGCTTGTGACAAAAAGTGCTTTTGTTTTTTTGGTGATAATTTTTTTGAGTGCTTTTAAATCCCACTGATAATCGTCTTCTTCATGTACTTTTAAAAACTGATTTTTTCCTCCTAAAAACTCTACAAAATTGGCATCGCAGGGATAATGTGGGTTAGGCAGAACAACACCATCCCCCTTTTCAAGAAGAGTAGAAAAAATAAGAAAAAAAGCCGGAGACGTCCCCTGTGTAATAATGATTTGATCGGGACTGATCGTAACACCATATTTTGTTTGGTAATGGCGGGCTATTTCTTCACGTAAAACATAAGAACCCTGCGAATGAGTATATTTGGTAGTCCCATTTTGAATTGCTTTGATACATGCTTCTTGTACGCAGGCCGGCGCTTGAAAATCGGGTTCGCCTAAAGAAAACGACACCACATCTATACCACGGCGACTCATAGCATGAGATGCCTCCAAAATATCCATGGCAATAAACGACTTAATTTTTTGTGATCGTTGAGACGGCATGTTGTTACCGCACAGGGACAATATTAAAACTTAAACACACTTTTGCCCGGATACACGGCCTTTGAACCCAGCTCTTCTTCAATACGCAAAAGCTGATTATATTTACAAATACGATCGGTACGCGAAAGGCTACCTGTTTTTATTTGGCCAGCACCGGTACCCACCGCAATATCGGCAATCGTAGTATCTTCGGTTTCGCCAGAACGGTGTGAGATAACGGCCGTATAATTATTTTGATGCGCCAGCATGATGGAATCGAGTGTTTCTGAAAGGGTTCCTATTTGATTTACTTTGATGAGGATAGAGTTGCCGATACCTTTTTTAATCCCTTCGCCCAAACGTTTAACGTTGGTCACGAATAAATCATCACCCACCAGCTGCATTTTTTTGCCCAGGTGTTCGGTGAGTAATTTCCAACCTTCCCAGTCGTTTTCGGCAACACCGTCTTCGATAGATTTAATGGGATATTTTTTAGCTAAATCTTCGTAATAAGCAACCATCTGCGCCGAGGTTTTTACAGGATTTGCCTCGTTTTTCATGTTGTAGGTACCATCTTTAAAAAACTCACTTGAGGCCGCATCCAGTGCAATTAAAATATCACTACCAAATTTGTAACCGGCTTTTTCAACCGCTTGAGCTATTGCATCTAAAGCTTCAGCATTGCTGGCTAAGTTAGGAGCAAAGCCGCCCTCGTAACCCACAGCGGTATTAAGCTTGCGGCCTTTTAAAACTTTTTCTAAAGAATGGAAAACTTCAGCACCAGCACGCAAAGCATCCGAGAATTTATTAAAGTTAACAGGAACAATCATGAATTCCTGTAAATCAATATTGTTATCGGCATGCGCCCCACCGTTTAAAATATTCATCATGGGTACGGGCAAAGTAAGGGTGCTATTATTTACGAGCTTGGCAATAAATTGATAAAGAGGAATTTTTTGGCTACGGGCCGATGCTTTAGCAAAAGCCAAAGAAACAGCTAAGAGTGCATTGGCACCTAAATTTGATTTATTGGGAGATCCATCGAGAGCAATAATTTTATCATCCAAAGCTTTTTGGCTACCGGCTTCAATACCTTTTATCTCACGGGCAATGATATCGTTCACGTGCGATACGGCTTTAAGGGTTCCTTTTCCAAAATAACGCTTAGCATCGCCATCACGCAATTCGCAGGCTTCGTGTTCGCCGGTTGAGGCCCCCGAAGGCACCTGAGCACGTCCCATGGCCCCATCATCTAAAAATATATCGGCTTCAACCGTTGGATTCCCTCTGGAATCGAGTATTTCGCGAGCTTTAACTTGAGTAATCTTAGCCATTAAGTCCCCCTTAAAAGTCTATCAAAAAGCTAGTTCGCTTCTATCGTGTGGGGGATAATTCGTCAATTTTTTAATAGGAGATTATGTATGGTAAGCTAAAAAGCGTGGGGTATAGCGCCGTAAATGCGACACCATTTTGTACAACTTGAAGGCATAAGGTTCATTGACACTCGACCAATCATCTTCATCATCCCATTGCGCTTCAATATAAGGTTCATCTGAAGGAGCAAAGCCATAACTATTTTCTTCATTGCGATAAATAGTGGTAAAAAGATCGTTGCTTTGCTGGAGTTGTTGCTTTTTTCGCGAGGCGAGTTTGCCGCCTAGGGGGCTTTTTAAGAGTGGAACTCTGGAAATAGGCAACATCATAGATATTGTCTATAACGGCTTTATTGCTTTAAAAAGTAGTTTTTTTTACGCCCCTTCTACTAAGTTAAAATTTTTGTTGTTTTTTAAGTGCTTATTGGTAAAGCTATCACCATGAAATTTAAGTCAGCTGCAAGCGAAGACTTGGAAAAAATGGCGCATCGCGTTAAAGCTTTAGCCGATTCGTCCCGCTTAAGAATTTTGCAAACATTGTACGCTGGCGAAAAACCCGTGAACAGTGTGGTCAATGAAACCGGCCTAGAACAAGCCAATACATCCAAACATTTAGCTTTTTTAACCCATACGGGCTTTGCAAAATCACGCCGCAGTGGCACCACCATTTATTATTCTCTTTCCTCTCCTGCTGTTAAGAAAATGCTTAAAAAGCTTCTTAAAGGCTTTGAAAAAATAGATTGATAGAATTGCGATAAGAGGCTGTATTTAAATACTTTAAATTATTAGATTTGAATACCAATCCAGCAAAGCTGGATAAGAGGCTGTAACAAAATAATTTAAATACTTTAAATTACTAGATTTGAATACCAATCCAGCAAAGCTGGATAAGAGGCTGTAACAAAATAATTTAAATACTTTAAATTACTAGATTTGAATACCAATCCAGCAAAGCTGGATAAGAGGCTGTAACAAAATAATTTA
>JAIBAG010000036.1 GCA_019695305.1 bacterium | reverse complement strand
AGAAAAGGATATTCTTCTCGTCGAACATCGTCTCAACCATAGACCGAGAAAATGTTTAGACTTTTATACTCCTGCGGAAATACTCAAAAAATTACGTAGTGGTGCACTTCCACCTTGAACGTACCCTTTTCCATTTTTACTCCATTTTATAACTATCAAATTTTAAACAGGTTTTATTTTTAAAATCCCTGGCATGGGTATTGCTTATGCTCTCGTTGAGGTTCTTTTATTAACTTTAATCTTGTTATTATGTCTTATATATGAGACATTATAGCGTTATGTGATAAAAATTTTAAAACAATGCGAAAAGGAGATTAGTGTTTTCCCTCTTAATATTAGAGAGTATTTAGCCGATGTGCTGGCACGTTTGGAAGAAGGTCATCATTTAAGTATGCCTTTATCACGGCCTATGTCCAGTATCGGTAAAGGAGTGCACGAAATACGTTTAAAAGATAAAACTGGAGCCTATCGAATTATTTATGTGCTTTTGGGAAAGGGAATGATTTATTTATTGCATGCATTTAAAAAGAAGTCGGAAAAAACAATGCATTATAATGTGATGTTGGCAAAAAGCCGCTTAAAAGAGGTTGTATGAAAAAAACATCCGCCAAGAAATTATCTAAAATGCTCAATATATCTCCTGCTCGTGGTTTGCAGGCGGTTTGTAAGGCAAAACTTATTACCTCAATCTTGAATGAGATGGCCAAAAGTAAAATAACTCATGCTGAACTGGCCCATAAATCCCAACTTCCACGTTCGGCTGTAACAGGTATTTTATCGGGAAGCCTCCAAAAAGTAACCATCGATCGATTGTTACGCTTAGTAGAAGCTTTGGATTTAAGTGCGGAAATTGTAATCAAGAAAGCTGCGTGATGTTTGTAGAGGAGGAGTAGGGACGTTGTTAACTTATTATACTAATTTATTAATCCCACAAAGCCGCTATTTTTTTATATGCGTCTTTTTATTAAACTTTTAATAGTGCTTATGTATGGATAGACCACTCGAAATTTTAACCGAAACCTGGGAAGTGATGCGCCCGCATTCAATACGCGGCGCTTTTATTCTTGTGAAAGATGATATTAATTTGCTGTATGCCGCCCAGCAAATTGCCGCAGACAATACCGCCCAGGTAACCCAATGGATTACCGCAGGAGATTTGCGTAAACCTACCCTAGCAGAAGCTCAAAGCTGGGATAAAACCAACCCTTTATTTGAATCTGTTATTGTTCAACCGTATGTGTTGGCGCAGATAAAAAAATAACCCCGCTGACAGGCAAACGTAGCATAAGTATTACGGTAACGGCGTATACGAATTTTCGTATGTTTCTATAAATTCTTTAACATCATCAAAATTATTATCTGTGTAATATTCACTTCTATAACCATAGATGTCGTAGAGGGTAACTTCATTCTTATCAAGATTTTCATCACCATCGATATCAATTTGGCTATAAGACTCACTACCATCGGGCGCATAGTAGTTGAATATTTCGGATGTTAAGTTGCCGGAGCCATCATAATCTTGTCTGTTAGAAATATAATAACCCGTATCTTCTTCGTCAAAAGCCATAGCCCATGGACCTTTTGTGAAAATGTAGGGAATTTCTGTGTATTGATAAATACTGTATCCATCAATAACATCGTTAGTATAACTAGTATAGCGGGTGATGTTATGGTGACTGTCGTAGTCATAAGTAATTTTGCTATCAACTGTACCATTTGCGCCATTATCGTTTTCAATCATGATTTTGTTGCCGTCAGAATCGTACGTATTGGTAACAATAAGATCGAATGCAGGGATAACATCGTCGGTATTTGATATTTGGAGTAAGCCCTGCGCGTTATACGTGTAATCCGTTGTTGTTGATGGGGCGGAACCAACATTACCAGTCTCATAATGAATTTCTAAAAGTCCTGTGGCATCAAAAGTATAATTATAGAAAATATCATAAATCCCATCATTGTTATTGTCGGCTAATAATTCGGTTCTTTTGTTTTGAGCATTGTAGGTAGAATGAAAATGTCTATCAAAAGGTACGCTATGAATATCCTGACCGTTTGAATATTGATCAATTTGGTTGTTATTGGAATCGTATGTATAAGTACTATCGGTATAGGCTGGCGGGTTTCGGTGATAGTTAGAGGTTATTGTGTTATTGTTGGCATCGTATGTATAGTCTTCGTAAGCTTCAATAATGCCATCTTGATTGTTATCGATATCCGTATGAAGTGTACGACCATTTTGATTATAGCTTGTTACCATGTAAGCATCAATAACCCCATCGTTTTCATTATCGGTTTTAGTAATAGTTTGGCTTTTATAAACAAGCGAGCTGGCAGCTATCATGGCATCAAGCTCGGCTTTGGATGGACCAGTAGAGCCGGACTTTCCCGAACAAGCCAGGGTAGTGAGTAATAAGCCTAATAAAAAATATCGAACAGACTTCATAAAAACCTCCAAAATGAGTATGGGCATAGGTCTCTAGTTAAACGGGGGAATAATATCAACCTGTTTTATAGATACGCTTTTGGGCTAATTTTGCGGTAAAATCGCCTTTACTTAACAAGAAGCGTAGGTTTTTTATAAGAATGTGACATAATAGAAATCATGTTTTTAAAATCTCTTTTAACATTTTCTCTTGTTCTTCTTTTTTCAGCGTCATCCTTTTCGGCCTCTCATTCTAAGGCCAATTATATTCTTATTGAAAAATCAAAACGAAAGCTTAGCGTGTTGAATGGAAGCCATGTGCTTAAAACTTACAAAGTATCGCTGGGGGGATCTCCTGTGGGTGATAAAGTACAGCAGGGGGATAACAAAACCCCCGAAGGCATTTATAAAATTGAGTTAAAAAATAGCCACAGCAACTATTACAAAGCGTTTCGTATTTCTTACCCTGATAAAAAGGATATTGAGGAAGCTGCGGCAAAAGGTGTAAAGCCCGGTGGTGATATTATGATTCATGGTTTGCCTAATGGATTGGGATGGGTAAAAAAATGGCAGGGGCTGTATGACTGGACACGCGGGTGCATAGCGCTTAGCAATGAAGAAATAGATGAGATATGGGATATGGTAGATGTTGGAACAACGGTAGAAATTAAACCTTAAGCTCTTATTTGAGTGTGTTTACTGAGCAGAGCGATTTTTTAAGTAAATAATTTTTCCAATAACATAGCCCACAAAACAAAACATTAGGCCCATCTCGGTGAGTCCCTCTATAAAGCCGGAAAGTGAAATAACAGGCATGGGGTGAGAACCCAGTTGAGAGAGCAGCGGATTAATAATTCCCAAATACGTGCAGTAAACAAAAGCGAGCACAGCTCCTATCCCAGTCCATTTTTTTACAATAAGCGGATCGCTCTTGGGAATTTTTGTTTTTATATATTTAATATTAAAAGCCGACAGTATCACAAACGAAACAACTAATCCTTTTATAAGCGCTACTAAACCCTGAATGGTAAATACCGATAAAAGTGCCAGCGCCCACAAAAAAATAACCACTACAATAAAAACTAAAATAACAGGTCCGCCGCGGGCTGCCGGAAAAATAAAGTTCCCGTCGGCAACGGCATCAAAGGCTGGTTTAAAACCGCCCAGCTCGGTAAAAAATGTTCCTACTAACGAGAGCGACACGCAGATAAAAATAACAGCTAGTGTAACAAGTTTGCCTTTAAGCTTTTTAAGGGGAATCATAGAAAGACATTATATTCAGTTTTAGTTGTAGTCTGCAAAGGGTTTATCTACTTTGGAAATAAAAAACTGCCTTTAATATTGATGGCTTAAAAATTTTTTAGCTATGGCTCTTGACTAGCGAACGATCGTTCTCTAACTTCTTGATGAAGGTGGGCTTATGGATAAAGCAATAGAACAAGCACGGGAAAAATTATGGCGGTTTTTCAGGCGCGAGGGGCGCTTGCCCAGTTATACCGAAATGTGTGTACTGTTTGGATATTCGTCCAAAAGTTCGGCTTTTAAGCTTACTCAAAAATTAATTGAGGCAGGATTTATCGAAAAGCGTTCTAGCGGAAAGCTTATTCCTAAAAATCTTTCAACGCCTGTTAAATTGTTAGGTTCGGTTCAGGCCGGTTTCCCAAGCCCGGCCGAGGAAGAGTTATTAGATACGCTTTCGCTGGACGATTATTTAATCCGCAACCCGCAAGCGAGTTTCATGCTCAAGGTGAGTGGCGATTCGATGATAGACGAAGGTATTATGCCAGGCGATTTAGTGATTATTGAGCGTGGGCGTGCGCCTAAAAACGGGCAGGTGGTTGTGGCGCAAATAGATGGTGAATGGACATTAAAGTTTTATGAAAAACGCGGTGATAAAATACGGCTTATTGCTGGTAATAAAAAATATGCGCCGTTAACACCCAAACGAGAATTACAAATGGCAGGCATTGTAAAAGCGGTGGTGCGGCGCTATGAATAAACCTCTTTATATCAGCTCGTGGCCTTCGTGCATTTTGCATTTAGATGCCGATAATTTTTTTGCGGCTGTTGAGCAAACGGTAAACCCGCGTTTAAAAGGAAAGCCTGTTATTACCGGCGCCGAGCGTGGCATTGTGGCGGCGGCAAGTATAGAGGCTAAAGCGCGCGGGGTAAAACGGGGTGTGTCGCTTGCCGATGCCAAAAAGATGTGTCCCGGGCTTGTTTGTGTGCCTTCCGATTACGAAACGTACTCATTATTTTCAAAACGCATGTTTGCCATCATGAGGCGTTTTACGCCCATGGTGGAAGAATACTCGATTGATGAAGCTTTTGCCGATTTATCGGGTTTGCGTCAGGTGCATCGGGCGTCTTATGGAGAAATTGCCAAGCGTATTAAAGAAAGTGTTGAGAATGAGTTGGGGCTTACGGTTTCGGTGGGCTTAAGTTTAACTAAAAGTATTGCCAAACTCGCTTCTAAATTTAAAAAACCGTCGGGTTTAACGTTGGTGCCAGGTATTGTGTTGGATGAATTTTTAAAAAAAATTACTGTCGAAAAAGTATGGGGCTTTGGGCCCAATAAAACAGCCTTGTTAAATAAACTGCATATTAAAACGGCGTATGATTTTATCAAGAAGCCCGAGGGCTGGGTAAAAGATTATCTGCATAAGCCGGGGGTGGAAATTCACAGAGAGCTTTTGGGGCATGTGGTATGGCCGGTGAGTGCGGAAGAAAAATCAACGTACGCAAGCATTAGTAAAACCAAAACGTTTACACCTCCATCTAACAAAAAAGATTTTGTTTATGCCCAGGCGTTGCGTAATTTGGAAGGGGCATGTCTTAAGGCCAGACGCTTTGGATTAGAGGCCAAAACGCTATCGCTTTATTTAAAAACACAGAATTTTAAAGGCTATGCGCTGGATTTAAAATTGCCCTATGCCACATCGGTTCCTTTAAATATCAGCGCGCCTTTTTACGATTTGTTTGAAGCACTCTACAGGCCTAATACTTTATACAGAGCTACGGGTGTTGTGTTGGGCGAGTTAAGTGTTGTTACTGAAAAACAGTTTAGCCTTTTTGAAAATCCCGTCCAAACGGTAAAGCAGGAGTGGGTAACCAAAAGTATGGATAGTATTAATGCCAAGTACGGAAAGTTTAAAGTGCATCTGGCCGAAAGTTTATCGGCTCAAAAACGGCACGAGGGAGCGCGTGGCGAATTGCCAGCACGTAAAAAGGAATTATTAAAGGGCGAAAACTTCAGGCAGCGTTTAGGCATTGTGCTGCTTAAGCATTCTATTTAATTTTTGTGAGTGAAATACTTTATTCAGAATTGTTGGGCAGGAGCAAGTCTTCTAAAAAAAAGGCCGAAAGTTCGGAGCGGCCACTTAAACCAGATTTTGAATAAATGGATGCTGATTGTGCCCGGGCCGTTTTTTCGCTTGTGTTACGGGCATGGGCAATTTCTTTAAAACTTAAACCTTTTAGTAAAAGAAAGGCCACTTCTTTTTCGGAATCGGTAAGGTTCCAGGTGTTAAGCTGTTGGTCGATAGCCTGGCTTAAACCCTCGATGTATTTTTTGGATTGAGTGCGCCAATTTTCCGATTCGGTTTTAAGCTGGAGCGAACGCTCCTTTTCGCTGGCTAGGTGCCGTTTAAGCGTTAGTGTATCGCGGATGAGTAAGAAAATTCCTCCCATGGCCGTAATGGCCATAAGCCCTTCGGCGCCCAAATGCCACCAGCGGCCACCCGCTTTAAAATCGGTGGCTAAATCAAAAACAACAAGCACAATAATGCCTAGTAAAAGGGCAGATATGGCCCAACGTTCTTTGTGGTTCATGAAAGCCTCTTAATCATCATCTCTATCCTCATGTTCGTCATTCTGTTCCAAGCCAGAATCATTTCCTTCTTCTGCTTCTCCCAGGTTTAAAGTTATGCCCGCAAGTGTAAGTGTGCGACTAGCCGAATCATAATTTTTGTTTAGATAAAACGCAAACCCGCTAATAAGTGATAAAAAAAGAATGCCAGCCATAACATGCGATTTGGTAATGCCTGCCGAGGCGCTTATTCCAAGCTTTTTACCATGAAGCATGCTCATCCCAATGGCATCTCTATGCTTTAAAGTGTGTAGCATCACTCCAGCAATGTGCAATAACACAATAACAATAAATGTATTGGCCAATAATTCATGGAGCTCTTCAAGAAGTTCTTGTTCGCCGTATTGGGTCATTAAAAAACCGGTAATTCCCAAGCCTACAGCAAGTCCCATCATTATAATTGCCGCCCAACTTGATGCGGGGTTGTGCCCTGAATAGCGCGTGGCACTCGTTGAGAAAATATTTTTAAAATAGGTGAAGAGTTCTTTTGGATTTAAAGGAAACGAAGAAAAACGTGCATGGCGGCTTCCTGTAAAACCCCAAAATATTCTTAGCATAACAACAAAAGCCAACAAAAGTCCGGCTATCATGTGATAAGCAAAGAGCGCCGAATCGTCGTCGATGGTGTTGCCGATACTCCAGGCGATAATAAATAAAGCAGCAAACAACACATGGAAAATTCGGGTGGGCACATCATAAATGCGAGTCGATTCCATAAAATATCCTTTTTTGGTGATAGAAATATGTCTATCTAAGGGGGAATTTAGGTGAGGATTAATGTTTTGACTATAGGGCAAATGATGTACGGCTTTAAATTTCAATAGCTTAGGCAGCTTAAAGGGGACAAACAGACTAATGTTTTATGTGGATGCAGCATAATAGGAGATAGTCTTGAGCTTTTAATTCTATCCTGCTTTTAGTATTTTTTACTTCATATAAGTTGGCAAATTGTTATCAAGAATAATGTCTCATTCCCCACAACCCGCTTTGTTTATTGGCCATGGTAACCCAATGCATGCGGTAAGCGACAATGCTTTTACGGCCATGCTATCTCGTTTAGGAGAGAGTTTTGAAAAGCCCAAGGCACTTGTGTGTGTATCGGCGCATTGGTTAACACAGGGTACTTTTGTAACCAGTAACGAGCATCCAAAAACCATTCACGATTTTGGAGGATTTCCCCAAGAACTTTTTAACGTGCAATACCCGGCACCCGGAGCACCCGAATTGGCGCAACAAATTTGTGATGCTATTCGTGAGCCTTCTATCAAGCTAAATGATGAGTGGGGGCTCGATCACGGATGTTGGGCGGTGTTAAAGCATCTGTATCCCAAAGCCGATGTGCCGGTGGTGCAGCTGAGTATCTCCATCGCTGAGTCTCCCGCATTTCATTTTGAATTAGGAAAGCAACTCAGTTTTTTACGCGATGAAGGTGTGATGATCATTGGTAGTGGGAATGTGGTGCATAACTTATCACGTATTCAGTGGCATGGAGAGGCTAAACCTTACAGTTGGGCCCAGCACTTTGAAACGTGGGTTAAAGAAAGATTGGTTGCTCACGAGCATCAAGCTTTAGTGCACGATGCTTTAAAAAGTGAAGAAGGCAAGTTAAGCGCTCCTACGCCCGATCACTGGTATCCTTTGTTGTACGTGCTGGGCGCCTCCCGGCAAAGCGATAAGCTTCAGTGTGAATATGAAGGCATTGAAATGGGTTCTATTTCGATGTTGTCGTTTAGTTATTCTTAAAAAAACAAAACCCCTTCGGTTGAAGGGGGTTGTCGTGTGCCGCCTCCCGGGGTCGAACCGGGACGAGATTGCTCTCTTTGGATTTTGAGTCCAACGTGTCTGCCAATTCCACCAAGGCGGCCTACATTTAAGAGGGGGTTTCTTACTGCGACTGAGTCCCGGAATCAATGTTTTTCTTTTAGTCTCTTATCCCGTTTTTCGGGATAAGAAGATCTCCACAATCCCATACACCCACAACAGTGCTAATACCAGGCTTCCGCCCTGGTACAGGTTTTTGTTGGTTGCCAGTGGACCTTGGGCCAGTTCTTTGGCGTGGTGCAGGGCTTCTGTGGGGTCACCATACATTTTAATGTTGTGGTAAAGGGCCACCTCAAAATGAACAATCAAAAAAAGAACAATAAAACAAACCGCTGCCATAATCAGCGTGCCCAATTTTTTACGTTTTAAATAATATTGGCCTGCACCCGGAATAACAAAGGCATTAAGAACAAGCGCAATCCAGTGTTTTGTGGTCATGGGGCAATTGTAATGGAAGTAAGAGGGCTTGAAAAGAAATCAATCTACACGTTGCCGATATCCCCTCTGATAGCGTTTAAATCGGCCAAAAGCGATTGATCGGTGGCACGTACGGGTTGAACCAGTGCATTGTAGCGAGCAGCCTGTTTTTGAAGGTATTTGGCTTCGTCTTCGCGGGTTACTTCTGAGCTGGAAGAGGTAGAAGAGTTTTTTTCGGATACATCAAAACCCAATTTATTTTGAGCACTACGATTAAAAGTAATAAAGGCCATGCCCTACATAAAGCAATTATGGGGCCAAGATGATGCTTTATAAATACTTGATATTACTAGAGTTTATAAAATCACCTCAGCCCCATGCGGGTGGCTGCTCCACATTATTTTTTAAGGCTGCGGATAAAAGCCACCACATTGTCGATATCGGCATCGGTTAAAGCAGCACCCCAAGCCGGCATGGTGGCCGACAAACCAACCGAAGCGCCACCGTTTTTAATCACGTTTTTTAAGTGATCATCGGTTTTAGAAGCCTGAAAAGCAGGATCCGATAAAACACGGGGTTTGGGGTTTAAGGCTGCTGAAGCCACGCCATCGCCGCCACCGGTAGCACCGTGACAACTTGCGCACAACATATCAAATTTAGCTTTACCGGCTACGGCATCGCCGGCAGCATAAGAGCTAACCGAAACCAATAACAGGGATAAAATAAAAAGAGAACGCATAAAGCCTCCAAGAAAATTGTTGAAATTACTCCTTAGGCTTCTTTATTAAAAATTTCAAATGCATTTTTATTAATTGTAAGAATTATTCGCACAAAAGCATCCAATCACTTTCGTGTAAAATTTGCGGGAGTTCGCCGCCCTTATTCACCCAAGAATCTACAACCCAACGTGTACCGGTAGCTCTTTCTGTCATAACCGCTGCCGCATGATAGGCAAATATTCTGTGTTCATTGCGGAGAGACGAGTCTCCTAGCGAGGCCGTATAGAAATTCAAATAGCCATTAACAGACAACAAACTTAAGAGTTGTTGTGTATTGTTTGTTTCGTCTATGCAATCTGTTTGTAATGTGTTTTCAATCTCTCGTGTATCTAAAAAGTTTCCCTGTGACCCTCCTCTATCGTTACTTAAGCCAATAATATCTTCGTACTCGGCAACGGCATGACTAATGGCTTCTCGCTCTTGTGCGGCAGACGTAATATTGGGAGTAAAAAATTTTAAAACTCTTTCCCAGTCAGCGGGGGTTATGGATACTTTATTTGAATATCTTAGCCCATAGCCCGAATATACTGTTACCTCGTGTGGAAATTGTTGCGCCGGTACTTTTAAAATACATTCATCTTCAGATTCATTTTGTGGGGAATATTTTTCTAAAACAATATGAGGGTTTTGAGAATCGTGAACAATGGCAAATGAAGCTTGCGGGTCTTCTGTGAGCATTTTCCCAGAACGTAACAGTTGAATATCGGTATAATGGAGGTTGTTGTCAAAATCGTGAATTGTGTACTGGGCCGCTTGGATGAATCTTAGTGCAGTTGCTTTTTCATATTCTGTATCAAGCAGGTACTCATCTCCCTCTATAAGGGCAATGGTTTCTAAATCTAATTTTAATTTTTCAATTTCCTGACGTGTTAAGTTTATATCGGCTTGAGGAAAAAAGCAGAGTGCTTCTTTAAAATAAGAAGGAAGTGTAAAACCATAATCTTGAGCTAGACTGGCAAAGGCACTTTTATTTTCTTCGGCCCCTAAATTAAATACTTGTAAAGCTGCTGCTTCTATTTCTTGTTGTGTATCCAGCGTGCCGGAACGATTGGTATCAGTCACACGAAGGGCCTCGCCTAAATTGTTGGGAAGCTGCTGATTGACCCATGCAAGTGGTAAAGGTTTGGTTTGTGGAATATCATCCATATTCTCTTTATATTATCGGCCTTTATGCTCACTAAGTTGCGAGTGTTGTCTCTTTATTAATTGCAATAATATCAGTAACTTATATTTATCTTCTTTCTTTGCCGATACTTTATTTGTATGGGCCTTAAATAAACATGGAAAAATGGGATACTATTTTAAAGCGCCGTGACTCTATAAAAAACACCAATGCGTTGCGCTTACTTCACCGTGGCGAGGGGCCTTTGGAATGCACTGTTGATTATTATGCAGGCTATATGTGTGTATGGTTGTATCACGAAAAAGATTCACTTTTGTTTGCACAAGAACAACTGGCCCCTTTTTTTGCTGAAATTGAAAAAAATTACCCGCTCTACGGCGGTGTTTTTAAACGTGCCAATAAAAACCCACACGATCAAAAACTTATTACCGAAGAAAAAACATGGGGCCAAAATATTCCTTCTCCTCTTATGGTTACAGAAAATGAGATCTTGTTTAACATCATGCTTACGCAAAACCAGCATACGGGTTTGTTTTTAGACCAGCGCGATAACCGCTCTTTTGTTAAAAATAACTCCTTCCATAAAAAAGTAGCCAATTTGTTTAGCTATACCTGCTCCTTTTCGTTAGCGGCAGCACTGGGTGGGGCAACGGAGGTGTTTTCGGTAGATGTATCACAGCCTAGCCTTAATTGGGGACGCGATAATTTTAAACTCAATGGTTTGGATGATACGAAATTTAATTTCGTGAAAAAAGATGTGCGCGAGTGGCTTAAGTTTCAGGTTAAAAAAAATAATATGTTCGATCTCATTATTTGCGATCCGCCAACTTTTTCTAAAACGAAGAGCGGAGGCTTTTTTAGTGTGGAGAAAGAATGGAAAGAGCTGGTGAAAGATTGCTCTCAAATTTTAAATAAAAATGGCCAAGGCCTTTTTTGCACCAATCATCAAGCGGGCAAAAAAGAAAATTACCATTCAATTTTAAAAAAACATTTTAAAACGGTAGAGGTTTTAAGGCCACCCTCCGATTTCCCGGCCACCGCTTTAGAAACAGTACAGATGTATTGGTGTGTTAAGTAAGTTCTTTTAATAAGCCTTCAAATTTAGCGTTTTGTTCATCCAGCTTTTTGCTCACATCTTCCAATTTACTAAAACGTGTTTCAATTTGTTTTTGAGTGTCTTTTATTTTTTTAGAGAGTTCGGCAAACACGGCCGTGTTTTTTTCTTGTGAGGCTTTAATGAGATCTTCATTCATGCGCGCCAACTCTTTTTCAAATTGGGTAATCTCATTTTCCAGCACACTCATATCATGCTTAAGAGGGCTAGTTACTTTGGAACGTTCGTTAATAATATCCGCTTTTTCCCGTTTTACTTTTTGCTCTATCTGAGAGGGCGTTTCTACGGGCTGGGCATCATCCGGGTCTTCTTCTTCCCAACCAATTTTTTCTAAAAAGTCATCGTAGCTTCCGGGAAATACATCCACAATGCCGTGATGAAAAATGACCAGCTTAGTAGCCACGCGGCGTAAAATTTCTTCGTTGTGCGTAACAATAACGACAGCGCCATCGAACTCTTCGATACTTTGTGTAAGTGCTTCAATGCTTTGCATGTCCAGATGGTTGGTGGGTTCATCCAAAAAGAGAAGGTTGGCCGGAGTAGCCAGAATTTTTCCCAACAGCACACGGCTTTTTTCACCTCCTGATAAACTCGATATTTTTTTATCGGCGGTTTCGCCACTAAACATCATGCATCCGCAAATACTTTTTACAGCTGTTCTTCCCAGTTTTGGATTAGCTTCATCAATTTCACGTTCAATGGTGTTTTTAGGATTAAGACGGGCGATATTTGTCTGGCCAAAATAACCCAGCTTGGTTTTAGGATGGCTCGACACCGTTCCAGTGAGCGGTTTGAGTTCACCTGCCATCAAATTGAGAAGAGTGGATTTCCCTTTTCCGTTTTTTCCAATAATCACAATGCGGTCTTTAGCCTGTACCATCAAATTAACTTTGGGAATAAGAAGGGGGCCTTTGTCGTACGCAAATGACAAGTCGTTAATTTCCATGAGTGTTTTGGCTTCAAAGAGCTCGTAGTGAAATTTAAAATCCAGATCTTTAATGGTGGATAGTTCTTCTACCTCGGGCATTTTATCCAGCATTTTAATGCGCGATTGCACCATGGCAGCGCGTCCGGCCTGCGCTCTAAATTTATTGATAAAATCTTCGGCGTGTTTACGCTGTTTTTCCTGGGCTAAGCGCGTTTTTTCATACGTTTCTTCGTCTTGTTCTACCTGAGCGTATAATTTTTCGGTGCCACCTTCTACTTTACGAATTTTGCCACGGTGGATCAACGCGGTGTGCGTGGTAACACTATCCATAAATTCACGATCGTGCGAAATGATAATAAGTTCGTTAGGCCAATCGTTTAAAAACTGGGTAATCCAGCGGATAGACACAATGTCCAAATAGTTGGTGGGTTCGTCCAATAATAATAAATTAGGATTAGACGCCAACACTTTGGCCAAATTGATACGGATTTGAAAGCCACCCGAAAATTCACCGGGATTGCGGTCCATGTCTTTTTTTGTAAACCCCAGCCCAAACAATATAGCTTCTACTTTCCAGTGATCGTACTGGTCTTCTTCGGTTAAGCCTGTGCAGGCTTCTTCAAGAACCGTGGGTTTTGTAAAATGAATATGCTGCTCCAAATGGCCAATGCGGTAGTTTTTTGGAACAGTAATATCGCCGTCATCGGGGCCTTCTTGTTTTAAAATGAGTTTAAAAAGAGTGGATTTGCCGTGCCCGTTACGGCCCACCAGGCCCAAGCGTTCGCCAGGGTTTAATTGCAGCGAGGTTCCTTCAAACAAAACCTGCTTGCCATACGATTTGGAAATGTTGTGACACTTTAACATGGGGGCTCCCCTTAACCCAGAGAAGCATAAAAAAGCAAGGTTCTAAATGGACGATTTTTTTTGGTCTAATACGCAGGCAACGGTCATGTCGCTTATTACATTGGTCATGGCTCTAAAACGGCCCAGAAGCCAATCGACGGTGAGTAAGAGAGGTAAAATTTCAAGAGGCAGCCCTACGGTTGCAAGTACCAGTGATAGCGAAATAAGCCCGGCATCGGGAATGCCCGAAATACCAATGCCGGCAATAATGCACGAAAAAATAGCTAACACCTGTTGAGCAAATGATAATTCTATTCCGTAAACTTGAGCCACAAATAAAACTGCCAGGGCTTCGTACAAAATAATACCGTCATTATTAATATTGGTACCCACACAGGCCGCCATACGTGAAGAGGCTTTTGATACATCCATCTTATCAAGCGCTTTAAGCGTGATGGGCAAAGTAGCTAAGCTTGAGCCGGTTCCCAGGGCATAACTGAGTGGCTCGCGGGCAAAGCGCCAAAATGTTTTAAGTGAGTAGGGCGATACAAAAACAATCCACGCCTGATAAATGATGAGAATATGGATGAGTAAAGCTCCCGTAATGCTCCCTACGTACCAGATAAGTCCTTGAAGAGGCGACAACCCTTCTTCGCCAACCACTTTTGCCACTGCTCCAAAAACGGCAAAAGGCAATAAGTACACAACGCCTTTCATCATCAGCTGAATAGCGGCAAGACAAGTGGTAATCCCGTTTTCAATACTTTTAAAACTATCGTCACCGTTTTGAACTTGCTGAGTTTTTACCAAACGCAGAGCCAAGCCACAAAAAATAGAGATGAGGATAATTGAAATAATGGTGTTGTTTACAAAAGGGGCAACAAGGCTTTGCGGGATATAGTCGGTAATGGTTTTAAGAAAATCAATTTTGCCAGCCTTCAGTAAAATATTTTGTGGGTCTACATCCATGCTGGGCGGAAGAGTTAAATGATGCCCGGGTTTTATAAACCACGCTGTGGCAAGCCCCAGCATGATGGCCATCAAGCCATTAACCGTTGAAATGGAAATCATTTTGAAAGCCTGTTTTAACTGAAGATCGCTTTTTAAAAAGGCATCGAGGATGGCAAAAAATAAAAGTGGAGCCGCTAGCGTTTTCACAAGACCAATAAA
Organism: bacterium; assembly: GCA_019695305.1. Lineage (NCBI taxonomy): Bacteria > bacterium. The sequence continues at coordinate 5,449 of JAIBAG010000036.1, read as the reverse complement.
AACTTTTCCAATTTCACCCAAAGGGCTAGCTTGTTCTCCAATTATTAATCCCACGGCCATTCCCAGGCCCATGGCGATGAGAATATAAATGTAGATGGGAATCTTTTTCATGAACCAGCCTCATCCAATTTACCACTCCATAAATATTGCTGTGTGGTGGCCACAATCACGCCATTTAATGCGAGGAGCGAAAAAATATTGGGAATAGCCATCAGTCCGCTGGCAACATCGCCAATGGTCCACACCAGTTTTAAGGGCACAACCGATCCAATAAAAACCATGGCCACCCACAGGTAGCGATAGGGTTTTATAGAGCGGATACCAAAAAGATACTCGGCCGCTTTTTCGCCATAATACGACCAACCTAAAATGGTGGAGAAAACAAACGTTAATAAGCCAACGGTTAAAACGGTGGGGCCTATATAGGGAATATGGGAAAACGCCGATTGAGTGAGGGCCGCCCCATTTAATCCTTGAGTCCAGTCTCCGGCACTCACCACCACAAGCCCCGTCATAGCGCATACTACAACCGTATCCCAAAATGTTCCAGAGGCCGATACCAAGGCCTGGCGTACCGGATTTTTTGTTTGAGCTGCGGCGGCAACAATGGGTGCGCTTCCCAAGCCTGATTCGTTTGAAAATAAACCACGGGCCACACCATAGCGCATGGCCTCTTTCATCCCGGCACCGATAAAACCACCAATGGCGGCTTGCCCACTAAAGGCACTGTTGAAAATGACTAAAAACGTATCCGGCAACGCATGATAATTTTTAATTAAAATTATCAAACAGCCCACCACATAAAAAATGGCCATGAAGGGAACAAGCCCTTCGCACACACGAGCAATAGATTTAAGCCCGCCCAAAATAACCACAGCGGTAATAATCATGATAGTAAGCCCGGTTACCCATGTGGGAATGTTAAAAGTATTGGCCACCATGGTAGAAATAGAATTAGCCTGTGTGATGTTACCGATGGCAAAAGCGGCAAATACAGTGAAGGCGGCAAAAATAACACCAATGCCTTTCATCTTAAGGCCTTTTTCTAAAACATACATGGCTCCACCCGACATCGTGCCGTTTTCGTCCACTTCGCGGTATTTAACAGCCAGTAGTGATTCGGCATATTTGGTAGCAATGCCAAAAACGCCGGTCAGCCACATCCACAAAACAGCTCCTGGCCCTCCTGAGGCTACCGCTGTAGCAACGCCCACAATGTTGCCAGTGCCAATGGTGGCGGCAAGGGCCGTTGCCAAAGCACCAAACTGGCTCACATCACCTTTATCGGTATCATCCGATTTAAAAGAAATTTTAATCATGGTGGGCAGGTAGCGTTGAATAAATTTTAGCCGGATTGTAAAAAAGAGATGGGTGCCCATGAGCAGAATAATAAGAGGTAAGCCCCAGATGATATCGCTTAATGTGCCAAAAAAATTTTGAATGTTTTCCATAATCCTCCCGGTAGGTTTTCTTGATAGAAACATCCCCGGAGGATGGCGTCAATGGTTTATATAGGTTCTGAGAACTGGTCTGAAATCTCAAAAGATCAATGGGCATAAATGAATATATTTTGTATTCTTACACCTATGGATTTACTTCTTACTATGGCCGATATGTCGCCTCAAACCGAAGAGCTCTACCGCAAGGTAAAAGAAAAAACGGCTCTTGTTATCGATCAGGTTTCGCGTGTGATCACGCCTACTGCTTTAAATCTGAATGCGGGAGATAGTTTGCCTGTGGGTTACTGTTATTTAAAAAAGGGGTTTATAAAGCTTTTTAATAAAAACAAACTGATACGTTTTTATTCGGATGGCGATCTCTTATGCGTGCCTCAGGGTTTTAAAGTGAGTAACGAGTTTTTAAGTCAAATTCTTGTATTTGATTTTGCCACGTGGACGCAAACTATGAATACCCATGCTCCTCTGGCCTGCGCCTGGGGAGAGCTTGAAACCTTCACTAACCAGTTGCATTTGGAATTGTGTTCTCTTTTTGTAAAAGACGACATTGTTTCGACGCTAAAGCTTAAAAGTTTTAAGGCGGGCGACTGTATTATTCGCGAAGGAGAGGCGTCTCACGAAATTTTTCATCTTATTCAGGGTGAAGCAGAAGTGAGTTCTCATAATAAAAAACTGGCAACCATTAGCGCTAACGAAATTTTTGGAGAAATGGGTTATTTAACCGGCGAGGCCCGCCATGCCGATGTGAAAGCCACAAGTGATTGTTTAGTGAATATTATTAAAAAAGATGATTTTTTAAATTTGGTAAATACAAAACCAAGGCTTGCCGAAGAGTTATTGCAAACCCTGGCACGGCGCGTGGCTCAGGGTAATAGTAAAATTTTAGGGAAAGCCTAATGAGTAAATAGGTGCTCAATATTTTGTTTAAATTCTATTTCGCCTTCTCCTAATTCTCCACTGTGCCAATCACTTTCCGAAAGTTCGCAATCGTTTTTTCCAAATTGGATGAGAGAGGTCCACATTTTGTAGGTGGCATCAAACCCGTAAGGCCATACCCCCTCGTTTGAAAAATACATGTTGGTATTAAAATCGGCAATGCCGCTTCCTGCGTTATAATCCACATCGTCTATGTTAAATTCAATTTCTCTAATATAGCGTCCATCTTTTGCAGTAGCCTTCCATTCATCCAGAAAAAATTCAAAACCGCGCATAGCTACTAAACCATGCGGAAAACCGCTGTCGCCTTCAATAATTTGAGCGCGTTTAGTGGCCGAGGGGTAGGGCGCTGCTTTGTTGGGCATCATCTTCACTACTTCATTATAGGCATTGTATCCGTGAGTGATTTGCGCATCGCCATCGTTGTAGCCTATCACTGTATAATAAATACGGGTGCTGTAGGTGTAATAGGTGCAGTGATTATCTTGGTTGCAGCCGTCGTCTGCCATAGGGCGTAATGGTTCGTGTTGGGGCTTAATTTTAAAAGTTCCCTTTACTACATTGTTGTTCATGCTCAGAAATACACCAAAGCCCATGGTATTATAACCACGTTCATACGATTCTGCTGTAACGTTAAAACCTCTTAAAATCACATCTACATGATCTACATCTCCCATGCCAATAGCATCTAAATCGAGAGTTTGTTGGCATGATTTGGAATGAAGTTCACCCATATTGCCCGATACTGTTAGGCATTTACCCGAAATAGAGCCGTGATAAAATTTGAGGTCTTTTGAACGCACAAAACGGGCCTTCATGTCCACCATGCCGGTATCTTCAAAGGCACCTACTCTAAAAACCGAATTTTGCTGGGATACTATTTTGCGATCGGTGAGCTCGTTTTTAGACAGGTAAGAACCCAAACGCGACAAACGATGAGGTTCCTTTTCCCATTGATGGTTAAAGCCAAGCCACACCGATGTAGCGTGTGTTTCGGTTTCATCTGAATTTGTGTCTGTTGTTGTTAATGTGGGGCTGGGTTCTGAAAGCTTAAACATGGAAGGCAAAAACGAGATTTCATAGGCTTGCGATGTGTAGGTTATTAGAAAGGCGGCTGCAAAAGCAGCAACAAATGTTGCTTTCATAAAAACTCCCCGTTTTAGTTTTTTAAAAGATGACGGATGACGATGCTCATTTATTAAGCAAGCTTTATGCCAAAAACTTGGCAGTATAAATTATTGAAATTATTATGTATTTTTTTGAGAAGGGAATGGCTTCTCAAAATGAGAGGATTTGATTTGAGAAAAAGTTTAAATTTTATCAAAATGAGAGAGTTTTGATTAGCTGATCTGAGCTTCTAATTCGGCCCAGCGTTTATAAAGTTGGTCTATTTCATTTTTTAATGTGGCCATTTGTGTGGTGATTTCTTGAAGGCGTTTAGGATTACTGGCAACACTTGTTTTGCCACAATCTTCTTCTAATTGTTGCAGCGTTTCTTCTAAAGTACCGATCTTTTTTTCCATGCCGTCAAACTCGCGTTGATCTTTATAGCTAAGTTTTTTCTTCTTTGTAGTTTCGGTTATTTTGGGAACTGCTGGAATTTCCTTTTCCACTTCTGTTTCGGGCTCCATGCTGCGATAAGCATCTTCCCACTGGCTTAAATCGGCAAAAAATTCCAATTTAGTTTGACGCGGCATGAAGGCGGCTACTTTATTAACAACCGCGTCAAAAAAGTAGCGATCGTGAGTTACTAAAATCACCGCGCCTTCAAATTCGGTTAAACAATCCTGTAAAATGTTGAGAGTAGCGATATCTAAATCGTTGGTTGGTTCATCGAGTACCAAAACATTGGCCGGCTGTAGCATGAGCTTGGCAATGAGGATGCGGCTTTGTTCGCCGCCGGAAAGTTTGCCTACAGCCATATTCATTTGTGTGGCATCAAACAAAAATTTTTCCAAATAACCTTTAATATGAATTTTATTTCCGCGGTAAGTGACATAATCGCCGTCGGCCGTAAAAGTTTTGGCAAGCGTAAGGGTAGGATCAAGCATGTCGCGGTTCTGTTCAAAATACGCCACTTTAAGTTGATCGGCATGAAATACAGTGCCTTTATCGGGCTCTTCTTGTTTGAGCAGAACGCGGATAAGGCTTGATTTGCCCGCGCCGTTTTTTCCTAAAATACCCAATCGAGTTCCTGGAGAAACAAGCAGATCAAAATTTTCAAATAATTTTTTCCCGTCATGACTTTTGGATATTTTACCCGCCTTAAGCAAAACTTTTGGCAGTGTAGAGTTTTCAAAATCAATTTTAACTTTCTTTACTACATTTCTGGCGCTAATGGCTTCTACGGCTTCTTTTAAATCACCGGCTCGTTCAATGCGGGCTTTTTGTTTGGTGCTGCGTGCTTTGGCGCCCTGGCGTAGCCATTCGGTTTCGCGTCTTAGCGTGTTTTTCAGTGATTCCTCGCGTTTTTCCTGCGCACTCATGAGTTCTTCTTTGATTTCCAAGTAATCGCTGTAGGTCCCATTAACACTTAATAAGCCGTTTTCATTGCGGCGATCGAGTTCTAACAAACGGTTGGATATTTTTTCTAAAAATAAGCGATCGTGGGTAATGGTGAGGGTAGCGCAGCCCACGGTTTGCAAAAATTCTTCAAGCCCCAAAATGGTTTCAATATCTAAATGATTGGTGGGTTCGTCTAAAAAAAGAAGATCGGGTTCTTTGGCCAGTTCGCGTGCTAAGGCTGTTTTCTTTTTTAAACCACCGGAGAGTTTGCTAATCAGAGCTTCGGCGGGAAGATCTAATTTGGAAATTAAAGCGAGCGCACTATTGTGGCGTTCCCAATCTTCGGCATGGGCGGGCGTTCCCTCCAATACAGTATCCAGCACGGTAGCGTTATCCTTAAATAGGGGTGTTTGCGCCAAATAGGCTGTTTTAAGCCCTCGCTGAGTGACTACGTCGCCTGTATCGGGAGTTTCAAGGCCGGCTAAAATCTTAAGAAGAGTGGTCTTGCCGGCTCCATTGGGGCCAATTAATCCAATGCGTTCTTTTTCTTC
>JAIBAG010000035.1 GCA_019695305.1 bacterium | reverse complement strand
CTTCATCATTATTTTCAACCGATTATACGTATGACGATATCGGCAGAATTACCGATATTGCTGAAACGGTAAATGGTTCATCCAATACATATCATTATGTCTACGATACGGCTGGTCGTTTACAAACGGCCACCATCAATGCGTTAAGTGCAACATATACCTACGATGACAATGGCAATCGCCTCACCAAAACGGGAATTGCCGGAACGGCTACGTATGATGATCAAGATCGTTTACTCACGTACAATGGTAATATATATACCTATAACGATAATAGTGATTTAGAAACCAAAACAAGTGCTCAAGGAACAACGAGTTATACTTATGATGAGCTTGGAAACTTGATGCATGTTATTTTACCTAATGGCGATAGCATTGATTACATCATCGACGGTCAAAATCGCCGTGTCGGTAAAAAAGTAAATGGAACATTGGTACAGGGCTTTTTATATCAAAACCAGCTTGAACCAATTGCCGAGCTTGATAGTTCCGGAAATATTGTTGCAAGATTTGTGTATGGCACAAAACCCAACGTGCCCGATTACATGGTTAAGGATGGAATTACGTACCGGATTATTTCCGATCACCTTGGAAGTCCGCGCCTTGTAATTAACTCTAGCGATGGCAGTATTTTTCAGCAAATAACCTACGATGCGTTTGGTAATATTTTGCAAGATACTAATCCTGAATTTCAACCATTTGGATTTGCGGGTGGAATTTATGACCAGAACACGAAGGTGATACGCTTTGGAGCGCGGGATTACGACGCGGAAACCGGAAGATGGATTTCAAAAGATCCAATTATATTTAACGGTGGGAATAGCAATTTATATGGATATGCTCTCAATGATCCGATAAATTATATTGATCTCATAGGGCTAGATGAAAGAGATGTGCAAATTATAATGAGTGATGTCAATGTACGTTATAATTTAGATAAACCAAGCGAGGTATATTATGCCGATTTATCAGGCGGTACTGGAAAAGCTGGAACTTCTAACGTGATAACAAATTCAATAACCCTACCATTAGAACAAAAAAATGCTAAGTTGACTAAGGAAGAATTTGGTAAACTATATGGCACTTTGTATCATGAGATGCGACACATCAGTGCTAGTCCATTTAATGAAATCAAACAAAGCGTAAGAGAAATAATGTCTGGGAGATTAACTAAAGAGCACGAAGCTATTTTTAATGAAGAGTTCCAAATAACCTATAACAGTGCTATTCCTGATGACCTATATAATTCAACCAGAGAGGATTCCTACATAAATAATTGTATGGATTAATATTATGAATAAAAAAATAGTACTAACAGTTTTAAGCCTTGTCATATTTATCGCTTTAATTTCTGTAATTCATTTATCAAAAAAAGTTGACACGTTTTATCAATATCAAACAGCGCAACAAGCTTGGATAGGTAAGGAAATTGAAAAATATAAAGCCACCAAGGGTACCTACCCACAAACCGAATCAAATTTAACTGAACTCAATCCAGACTTGGATCAGAATAAGTTGGGTATGCTTTTTACTGACAAATGGGGTAATCATGTACTTTATTTGTCCCCAGGAGTTCACAATAAAAATTCTTTTGATCTTTGGTCTTATGGTGCTGATGGCAAGCCTGGTGGCGAAGGCGAGAATGCAGACATAACAAATTGGTAGGAATTTAAGTACCGGGTACAAAATAAAAACAAAGGCAAGAATAGGTGAGATGATGGGATTTTTAAAGTGTGTGCATGAGTTCTGGTTGAAAAAATTTTATATTTTGTTTTAGCTTTAGGTAATTTTATCTTTTTTTGCGGGATTTTTTTCTGGGTAACAATATTAAACTTCTTAAAAGGCTGCTTTTTGACGAGCTTGTCCATCAATTTTATTTTTTATTCGTTTTAAAATCCAAAAAATATTTTTTAAGTATAATCATACCGTGTTCTTTTTCTTTTAATCCGTTTCATGTTAGGAAATTGTAGTAATATTTTAAGCTCTTGTTCTTCGTGGTCCATTAAAGTTTCTACAAATTTTCTAAATTCTATCATTCTTATTTTGTGATTAAGTCCAAAGTTTGAAAAGTTTCTAAAAGGCGTAATGAGAGGATCCTTTTTTCCGTAGGCATAATAATGATAACTGCTCCATTTGGTGTGCTTTACATGTTTAACCATACCGGCACGTATCTGGTTGCGGTAAATATAACGTTTTACAATTTTTTCGTATCGATCACTGTCTATTACCGAGCATTTAAAGCGTTCTTTAAACAAGTGTCCATTTCGTTTATGAGTTTTATTGTAGGTAATAGCAAAGCGCCACGTCATGTCGTGCATAAATTTAGAAAAATCAGCAGCAGAACCTACTTCTATTGTTAAATGACAGTGGCTATTCATCCAAATATAGCCTGTTATTTTAATGGAAGGGTATTTTTTAAGGTAACGCAGGGCAATTTTTTGCCACATTTTAAAATGCTTATCAGAATTAAAGCGGTAGTCTTTATTGTTAAACTGCATGCGCGCATGCACCACGCAGTTATCATAAAGGTAGTCTTGTCTGTTAGTGCGAGACATAGCGTTGCTATAAGCAAGTGTAATGCCAAAAATCTAAAATATTGAAAAATAAGGGAATTGAAAAATGAAGAGTCTCATGAGTGTTGCAAAATGAGACTCAACAGTCCGATTTTGAGACTCTGTGTTTAAAGTACCAGGTACATATAGGAAAAAAAGAGAGAGGCCGTAGTTGAAATAGAGGGGTTAATCTGCCTTCTTAGAAGTTTTTGTTTCCGTAGGCTCCGGTTTTTTGCTTTCTTTTTTAGATGAAGAACTTCCTGCGTAATCGGTTTTATACCAGCCAGTGCCTTTTAAGTGAAAAGCCGATTCGGAGATCTGTTTGGTTAGCTTCCCGCCGCATTTTTCGCACTTTTTAAGCGGTTTATCGCTAATTTTTTGAAGTATTTCGTAATTTTTCTTACATCCTTCACAATAGTATTCATACAATGGCATATTGTCATCCTTCCAACTTTTGCATTTTGGGGCTTGATTAATAAGGCCTGTTTATTTATTCGTCAAGTGTGCTCCTTCATCTTTCTATCCATAATTTTGCCCTTATCGAAAAAGCCGATTTAGACTTCACTTCGGGCTTTACCGTGCTTTCGGGTGAAACCGGGGCCGGTAAATCTATTCTTATTGAAGCTTTGGGGCTTATGGTGGGTGAAAAAGCCAATACCGATATTGTGCGCCATGGCTTTAAAGAAGCTGTGGTAGAAGGCGTATTTCAAGTTTCTGCCGAGCTAAAAGAGCTGTTGGAAACCATGGGGCTTGATGAGGGAAACGAGCTTATTATTAGGCGTCATGTGGCTTTAGAAGGGCGCTCTAAAATTTTTGCGAATGGGAAAAGCCTCACACTCTCGCAACTGCAAGAAATTGGGCCGCTCTTAATTGATATTTCGGGGCAGCACGAAAATCAGGTTTTACTGAATCCTAAAAACTATATTTCTATTTTAGATAAAACAGCCTTAAGTCTTAACGCACCTTCCAAAAAAGAAATCTCTTACGAAAGCATTTTAGAAAACTATCGCGAAACTTACAGTCGTTACACGGCGCAAAAAAAAGAAGTGGAAAAGCTGTATCAAATGGCGCGTGAAAAGGGCGATAAATTTGAATTTTTAAAATTTCAGTTACAGGAATTAGATAAAGCTGGAAACATTGATATCGAAGAAGAAGATAAACTACTCATCGAGAAAAAACGTGTTAAAAATGCAGAGGCGCTTCATCAACTGGTATCAAACGCACTTACGCTTACTTCCCGTGATGATGGCGCATTGGGGCAAGTAGGGGAGGCTTCTAAAAATATGGGTAAAGCCTCTCAAATGGATGAAAGTTTAAATTCTTTTGTGGCCCGTCTTGATGCTTTACGCAGTGAGCTTGAAGAGATTGTGGGTGATATTGAAAGTTATAGTGACAAACTCTCCATCGATCCCGCGCGTTTGGATGTGATTGAATCACGTCTTTATCTCTTGTTTGATTTAAAGCGCAAATATGGCCCCACCTTAGAAGATGTAGTGCGCCGTCATGAAGAAGTTAAAAAACAAATTGGAGCTATGGAAAATAGTGATGATGTGATTCGTGAAGCCGAAAAGACCCTGCAGGCTCTTCAAAAAGAATTAATCCAAAAAGCAGCTCTTTTAACCGCAAGCCGTAAAAAACTGGCACAGGCTTTTGAAAAACAAATTCAGAGCGAGCTTAAAGATTTAGCCATGCCGCAGGTAAAGTTTTCCATACACTTTGATGCCGATGTAACAGATGTTAACCGTTTTACTGCTGATGGCGCTGATAGCATTCGCTTTTTATTATCGGCTAATCCTGGTGAGCCGTTAAAACCTATTGCGGCCATTGCTTCGGGCGGCGAACTATCGCGTATTCTTTTAGCGGTTAAAAAAGTTCTTACATCGTCGTCTAAAACGGTCACTTTTATTTTTGATGAAATTGATACCGGTATTGGTGGGGCAGTAGCGGCTACTGTGGGATTAAAGCTTAAACAAATTGCCAAAGATAGCCAGGTTTTGGTGGTTACACATTTACCTCAAGTGGCAAGCCTTGCCGATCATCACTTTAGTATTGAAAAACAATTTTTAAAGGATTCGTCTAAAACACTCATCCGTATTCTTGCAGCAAACGAACGCGAAGAAGAAATTGCGCGTATGCTGGGTGGGCTCAATATTACCGATAAAACGCGGGCGCATGCGCGCGATATGCTTAAAACCGGACGGAATTTCCTTTGACTTCTCAACGTGAATCTTTAAGATAACCTCTTCTGGGTGGAGACTATGAAGATTGTTGCACATGGATTAACTGACGTTGGCCGTAAAAGAAATCATAACGAAGATTCTTTTCTCATTAATGAAAACCTGCGTTTATTTGTAATTGCCGATGGCATGGGTGGGCATTCGGGTGGTGAATTTGCCAGCCGTTTGGCTGTTTCTACCATCGAAGAAGTCATTCAAGGTATTAATTCCGATCCTGAGGCTACCGTGATTTCGGGAGTTAATACCGATGAGGCCGAATATGGTGATCGTCTTAAATACGCTATCCAAATGGCTTCCAGCAAAATTTATGATCGAGCTCTTTATGATACAGCCTTAAAGGGTATGGGTACCACCACTGTGGCTGCTATTTTTTACGACCGAGAATTGTATATTGCCAATGTAGGTGATTCGCGGGCTTACCTGTTTCATGCCAATAAAATACGTCAGGTTACCGTAGACCATTCTCTTGTTTCCGAACAAGTGCAGGCGGGGGTGATTTCTCAAAAAGATGCCAAAGCCCATCGTCTCAAAAACATCATCACACGTTCTGTGGGCTATCAGGAAGAAGTGGAAATTGATTTGGAAAAGTTTGAAGTGCATATGGGCGATAAACTGCTCTTATGCTCCGATGGTTTGTCGAATATGGTGGAAGATGGCGATATTGAAAAGATTGTAACCACTCATAGCCCTAAAGAAGCCTGTAAAAAGCTTGTTGACGCAGCAAATCAAGGTGGTGGCGAAGATAACGTGTCGGTAGTTATTGTTGAAGTTGTTGAATTATAAAGATTTTTTATTAAAATCCCCTCATTTAAAGTTTGACATTTACTCCCAAAATCGTTAATTGAAAATAATTAGCAACTCTTTGTTCTTATTGCCGATAATATTAATGAGAGAGGTGGTTTTTTGAATTTAGGCGGCTATCACATTATTTTTGTCCCGCGCGATCCCAAGAAAACAAGGCGTTTTCATTTTTCATCGTTTTCGGCCCGTATTGTAGCATTGTGCTCGGTGTTGGTTGTGCCCATTGTGGTGGGATGTTTGTTTGCAGCCGTACATTATCAAAACCGCATTATTGCATTAAAAAGCCAAATGGCCGAAGAGCATCAGCTGTTAGAGCAAAAAGAAGTTCTTATTACTAAACTTTCCAGCATAGAGCGTTCTCTTTCCAACGCAGAAGATTCCGTTAAAAATTTAGAGCAAAAATTAGATCTTGAAACCGGCAACTTAACAGGTGGTTTAGGGCCGTTTGAAAAGGACCGCGAGTATGCTCATTTAGAGGGTGGTCTTGATCATACCGAACCACTTCTCAACACGGTTGCCGAAGGTAAGCCTGTGGGGCTTAAAAAAGTACGCGACAAAATGAACGAAGTTTCAACCCGCATTTCCAATTTACTGGCAAAATCTCAGGAAATTTACGAAATCAATCAAGATAAAATCCGTTTCTTTCAATCTACCCCCAATAGTATGCCGGTGAATGGTTGGATTACTTCAGGTTTTGGTTTTCGCAAGTCGCCTGTATCCAGTATTTTTAAAATGCATTATGGAATTGATGTGGCGTCTCCTATTGGCACGGGCATTCAAGCCAGTGCCGATGGCAAAGTATTGGTGGCTGAATACGAAGGTGGTTATGGTAACAAGGTTGTGTTAGAGCACGATTATGGAATTACTACCGTATATGGCCATGCCTCTAAACTTTATGTAAAAGCCGGCGATAAGGTGAAAAAAGGGGATGTTATTGCCGCCGTGGGGTCTACCGGTTCGTCCACTGGTCCGCACGTGCATTACGAAGTATATGTGGATGGTATTCCTACCGATCCGCTTAACTATATTGTAAAGTAGAGCATAAGAGGGGAAAACGAGGGAGGGTTTCGTGAAATATTTCATTTCGTGTATTCATGCTATTTTAATTTCTCTTTTATTATGCGAGCCAGTGGTATGGGCCTCGGGTAAGTCGATGGTATTGGTAGAATCATATTCATCCAAACCACATCCTAAATCATCCGAGTTTTTAGCTCTTCTTGAAAACTACATTATTAAATCCGAAAAGTTTAACGTGATTAACCGCGATACGGTACGCAAGGTGTTGCAAGAAGCAAGTGCCAGTGAAGAAACTCCCATTCTTAAAACTAGAGGTGATGATTTATTTTTGGATGCGCAAGGAGCTTATTTAAATCTTGATTTTAAACTGACTAAAGCTCATTTGGCTTCCGCCGTTGCCGAACTTGAAAAAAATCCGGGAGCTATGGGTGGCCTTTATAAATCGCATTTGCTGATGGCGCAGGTGCTGCTTGAAGAAAATCAAAATGTATTGGCCGAAAATGAAATGGAAAAAGCCATCCGTTTAAATCCATCTCAAAAAGAATTACCCATAAGCGAGTATTCGCCGGCTTTGGCCAAAACTTTTAAGGCTGTTGCCAAAAAAATCAGTATCGATCCTAAAACTATAAGTATTGTTTTAAAAGACGATAAAACCCCAGTTTATGTTAACGGTGTTTCTCACGGAACAGGATTAAAAGTTTTAGTACCTGTTGATTTCTCACAGTCTAATATTGTTTCGGCAGGTACTACCAGGCTTACCAGCCAAAAATTATTGGCAAATAAAATTATAGAAACTGTAACTTTTGATAATGTATCTGCTAGTGTTGTTGCTAAAAAAGAAAATCCAACAGGTTTAAAATCTTCTGTTTCCGAATATCCTTTGGCCGATGCTTATCAGTTGGGTGTTAAAACGCATGCCGATTATGTAACCGTATTTCGTTTTGAATCGGCAGGTTATGTAAGTCGTGTGCATGTACAGGTTTTGGATGTAAAACGTCAATCGATTAGCAAAGCTAAAGTTATAGATATGACGAGTGTAAACGATTATTTGGCATCGGCCTCTACCTTTGCTGGTGATTATGTGGTAGGTCTTAAAACCGAAGATTATTCAAAAGAAAAAGGTGTCGATTTACCTGTTCTTATGGGAAAAAAGAAAAAATCGAGCCCGGCTTTATGGGCTATATTGGGTTTAGCAGTAATTGGAGGGGGTGTGGGTGCGGCAATGGGAATGAGTGGAGGAGGCGGTGGTGGCGGTGGTGGTTCAACCGATACCTCTGTTTCCCTGTCAGGTCCATCGCCATCCAGTCCTTGATAAATTATGGGTTATTTTCAAAGCGGGGAAGTTCTAAAAAAAGTGTTGGGTGGTTTTTTTGAACAATTGGCCTCACATGCCGAAATTGGGCCTAAACTTCTAGATTCTAAAATGGTGATCAAGTTCATTTATCGTGAACCCGATGCTTCCATCACTATCGATTTAAAAAACGAAAATCCTGTATTTACTTTTGACGATGCTGCCAAAAAGGCCGATGTGGAAATGAGCATGAAGGCCGATACAGCGCACAAGTTTTGGTTGGGTGACGTTAATTTGGTGGTAGCTTTAGCGCGACGTGAAATTACTGCCAAAGGGCCTATCCCTAAAATTTTAAAACTTTTGCCTATTATTAAGCCGGCTTACAAGCTGTATCCCGATTACATTAAAGGTAAGCTTACATAAGGTGTTCCTTTTAATGTGAGGAATACATGCGGCAATTCTTATTTTTTATTTTCATTTTTATTAGTGCGTGCACTCAGAGTGAGCATCCATTTCATTCTCATTATTTAACCGCCCGTTTGTTGGTGTCTCGGGCGTCTTCTGGTGGTCCTACTTCATTTGCTCTTATTTTTAATCATCCCATGGTGGATGATAAAACACTTTATATAAAAGCAGACCCCGTTTTTAAAGTTATGCCCAAGCTTGCTGGGGAGGGTTACTGGATTGATGAGAATACTTATTACTTTGAGCCTAATACCCAAACTTCTGCCAACCGGTATACGTTGGTAATTCCAGGAGGGATGAGATCGCGTGATGGTGTTGTCGCTTTAACCGATCAAAAGCTTTATTTATTGCCCGATTCCCCGCATCTTATCAATATTAGTCCTCCTGCGCATGATAACCTAGGCCCGCGCGAAGCTTTGCGGCTTACATGGAATAGCCGCCCGTCTTTGGCCGAACTAAAGGCTTATATTCGTGTGGATGTGTTTAGCCCTGAGGCTGGTGTAAATACAAAAGGCTGGCCCATTGAAGTGCGCACCGAGGGGGATAATATTGTACTTGTAACTCCCAAAACGCCGTACCCTGCACGTGGCGAAGTAACATTATATATCAGTAAAAAACTTTTTCGTTCTGATGAGGAGCAAATTTATAAAATTGCGGTTGCCCATCCTTTTATTTTAAATCCTGTTTCTTGCTTGCCGGTGTGTGATCCTACGGTTCCGGTCACACTTCATTTTTCAAACCCCGTATCAAAAACAGAGCTTATGCAGTATTTGCGCTTTGATCCTCCGGTAGAGGAGCTAAGCTTTACAGATGTGGGAGGTGAAAAGGAATGGGAGGTGAAAGGCTATTTTACGCCCGATGCCAAATATGAAATTGTGATTGATAAGTCTCTTAACGATGTTCATGGACAGTTTTATAGCGGCAATACAAATATAGCCCTTGCTTTTAAAGCAGTGGAGTACACATTAACGTATAAGCCTTCCTTTAAAAAAGAATTTCCCAACATGCCAAAAAAAGTTTTTGAAGGTTATGCCAATGCCAACGCTTTGCCTTTTGTTGTTTATTTGCCAGAAACGGTGGATGAAAAGCAGGTTACAAAAGTGGAATGGGGCTATCCTCATAAAATTGAAAAATTTGGAGAGACCGATAATTTAAGTCACGAATCCTTGATGCTGCCACCTCCTGACGCACGCAATAAAAAACTTACTTTATATTTGTCGCCGGCCCCTTTGATGGGGGATAAAGCTCAAGATCCAGGTCAGTCGTTAGCTTTTGGAGCTATGGTTCAAAGCAACGATAGGGTTTTAATTGAAAGCGTGTTCCATAGTACTACCGACAGGCCTTTAGTGTGGCCTTTAGATCCATCCGAACTCACAGGGTCTGATTTGTATTTTAGAAAAAATGGGGAGGGAAAATTATATTATGGTTATATGCTAGAATACGATTCACCAGGGCCCGATACCCGTAATCCCGATGTTGCTGTAAGTCAGAGTCAAAGCGGAACATTTATGCTGGGTGATGCGGTTACTGTGCGTAATGTCCTTGTTCTTAAAAAAGATTTTTCACCCGTTACTGTACGCGAGTTGTTTGCCCGTAATATGCATGTGATCCCGGAAAGTGCACGTTTTACCCCTTGTGAACAGCAGGAAGGGTGCAATATTGTTTTTGATAAAAATGAAATGAGTGTGTCGTTTACAAGTCTTGCGGCTGGTGTGTATGAGTGGACATATTCGGGCACACTGGATGAAGCAGGATATTATCCCTATGCCGGTTTATCGCTTACAAGCGGTGATTCTGTATTGTACGCACCTCACTGGCACGAGTTTGAAATTAAACCCGTAACATCTACAAACCCAGATGACGTGAAATAACCAAGCGTTGAATTTCGGAAGTTCCTTCACCAATTTCCAGTAACTTTTGATCGCGATAAAATTTGGCAGCAGGGTATTCTTCCATAAGTCCGTACCCACCGTGAAGTTGCACACAGTGGTTGGCAACGCGATAAAAAACTTCGCTGCAATACAGTTTAGCCATGGCGGCTTCTTTGCCAAAAGGACGATTGTTGTCGCGTAGCCAGCAAGCTTTGTATAAAAGGTTACGGGCAGCTTCAATTTCCATAGCGCAGTCTGTTAGTTTAAACGCGTTAATTTGAAAAGTGCCAATGGGTTTGCCAAAGGCTTTACGTTCTTTCGCGTAAGCTAAGGCTGCTTCAAATGCTCCCTGGGCGCCGCCCAAGCCCATGGCCGCAATACTTAAGCGGCCTTGGTCGAGTGTTTGCATCATTTGTTTAAACCCGTCGCCGCGTTTGCCTAAAAGATTTTCTTCGGGTACCTGAACGTTATCAAAATACAATTCACCGGTATTGCTGGCACGCCATACCAGTTTTTTGTGCATGGTTTTAGACGTAAAACCGGGGGTACCTTTTTCCACAATAATACAACTTACTTCTTTTTTTCCGGTAGAGGCTACACCCGTAATAGCCTGAACGGTAATTCCGGCCGTAATATCGGAGGATGAATTGGTGATAAAAATTTTGGATCCGTTAATTGTCCATTTGCCATCTTTAAGCTCGGCGCGTGTTTTGGAATTTTGTGCATCACTGCCGGCATCGGCTTCGGTAAGTCCAAACCCCCATAATTTTTTGCCGGAGCATAAATCGGGCAGGTATTTTTGCTTTTGTTCTTTGCTTCCAAAATAATAGAGGGGGCCAATGCCCAAAGAGTTTTCGGCAGCAACGGTAGCGGCTTGTGAGGCATCTACTCTGGCTAATTCTTCTACTGCAATAATATAAGATACATAATCCAAACCTTGACCTCCCCATTCGGGAGATACTGTCATTCCAAAAAGACCCAGTTCGGCCATTTTTTTAACAAGGTCATACGAGAATTCTTCCTTTTCATCTAAAATTTGGCGTACAGGTTTAATTTCTTTTTCCGCAAAATCGCGCACACTTTGGCGCAGCATGTTTTGTTCGTCGGTTAAATCGTAGGAGAGCATATTTGGGTCCTTTCAAATGAGGGCATTGAGTATCGGTATTAAGGTGAAAAATCAAATGTATTTATCAATTCTGTCAATCCCCTAACCCAAGGTTAGGGGATAAGTGTTTCTAATTTTTTAGAGTGGCAAACAGCCACTCTAAAAAAAGAAACACTAATCAAACAGGCAAACAGAGCCCTAAATGGGCTCTGGCAAACTGTGCGATAGTATAATGCCTTAAATGCCCTATAACGCAGTGCGTATTGACCTTTGAATCAAACTCAAATAATTGGCAATTTTTACATCATTTTTAGCAACTATTTAGCAAAGTTGCCGATAACTTGTGTAGGTATGATCAAACCTTTTTCTACATCTAGCCTTACTAAAGCCTTTAGAACAAGTAAGTATTTGAAATTGTTAAGTAATTTTCTTGTTTTTCCACTCGTATTTTCAAGCTTTATAGGCTGTGGCAGTGATAACCAGTATACCAAGCAATTACTAGCCGACCCCTTTGTGACCAAGCTTTATTCCGATGTGAGTAAAACCATCAACATCAACGTTCCCGATACCTCTCATGTAAGTTGGGTGGCTCTTGAGCAAAAAATTGGCGAAAAGTTTTTTAAGATTGAAGAAATAAAAATTGGAGATGCACCTGTTACCAGCGCAAAATCATCTCCTACCTTGTTGTTATTTGATGGCGATGTAGCGGCCATAGATTCTGGCGAATCACACACCATTACCGTAAAAATTAAATACAATCCCATTAAAGCAATTACGGAAGATAATAGTGGTAATTTTATTCCGCATCGTGCGGCCCTTGTTATTGTGGCCGATGATGGTGGAAAGCAGGGTACCATTAGTGTGGCTTTAGAAGGTTACACACAAGGCGTTTGTACCGATTGCTTTGAACCTATTACGGGCAGTTATGAATATACATTAGATGAAGACACCGATGGTGATGGGGATCCCGATTTTCAATTTTATTTGTGTGATTCAACGGCTATTCCTTCTAATTTACAAGCTCCAGGTAAACTTCCGGATGGTACCGATCCTTCGGTGCCTTATAACATCAGTACAATTAATTTAACTCAGGAGGCTACCGGCCAAGATGTGCCGCACATTACGGTTTATACCAGTAAAGACTCCGACAAAATTATTATTGATAGTGGTAACTTTGATAACGACCCATCAATTCCCAAGTTTTCGATGCCAGTGCCGGGAGGCAAGCCGGTTGCGGCCGTTGATGTAGAAATGGAAAAAGGACGCCAGGCTGTATGCCCTATGGATGCAAGCGGTATTATTACGTGTTCCGATGTAACCGATTCCGGTGTGATTTTGAGCATTTTAGGTGGTGTGGTTCCTGTGTCGCCCTTAACTTTAACTAACGGTAAATTGGAAAATGTTGGTAATACAGAATGCCCTGGTTTTGGTACCTGGACCGGTAGTGGCAAATTAACTGACGACACCATGACCGTTGTAGCCATGGGTGAAGTGCTTGATTCGGATAACAGTGTAATTAAAGAAACTGGCATTACCGGTGCTTTAGTGGTAGCCGTGATGAAACTTAAAAAGATTAAATAATGAAAAAGAAACTTACATTAGTAGCGCTTTTTACTGTTTATCAATTTTTTATTCCCTTTGTAACATCTTATTTAAGCAAGGGCTATGCGCGTCATTATACGGCCGAAGCGAAACAGTTGGATGTTACTTTTCAGCAAATATCATTTTCCGAAACCTGTTCTGTTCGATAAACTTTCCTTTAACAACATCATTGACCCTAACTCACGAATAGCATAAGCCTTTTACATGCCCGATATTGCGCAACTGCCTGATGTATTGGTGAACCGCATTGCTGCTGGGGAGGTTATTGAACGGCCTTCTTCGGTGGTAAAAGAGCTTGTCGAAAATGCTCTAGATGCTGGGGCAACCGAAATATCCGTGGATTTATCCCAAGGGGGTAAAAAATCAATTGTAGTTAAAGATAACGGCTGCGGCATCAAACCCGAACAACTTAAACTTTCTATTCATCGGCATACAACCTCCAAAATTAAAACTCTCGACGATCTCGACCGCATCAATACCATGGGTTTCCGTGGAGAAGCCCTGGCCTCCATGGCCTCTATTGCCAAACTTAAAATTACCAGCCGCTCGCGCGAAACTCAGAGCCCGGCCCATGAGATAGAAGTAGAAGGTGGCGAGATTATACATTTTGGTGAAACGGGGCATGATTATGGGACTACGGTTTCGGTTAAATATTTGTTTCATCACACGCCCGCACGTTTAAAATTTTTAAAATCGAACGAAACCGAGCTGTCGCACATTAGCGATTTTTTAACCAAGTGCGCTCTTATTAATCCTCAAGTAGGTTTTAAGCTTTTTCATGACGATAAAAAAATAATCTCTGTTCGCCCTACAGCTCAACTTAAAGAACGCGTGCGCGAACTTTTTGGGGCCGATATTTCGGAATGGATTTATCCCATTAGTCATCAGCACGATTCTATTTCTGTTACTGGTTTTGCCGGGCATCCGCAATTGGCACGTTCGCATCAGCGCGATATGTATCTGTTTGTGAATGGCCGCCCGGTGCGCGATAAAGTTATTTTTCATGCGCTGATTGAGGCCTATCGAAATTTACTGATGCACGGGAAATATCCGTTTGTGATTGTGAATATGACCATGCCGCACGAGATGGTGGATGTGAACGTTCATCCGGCAAAAACTGAAGTACGTTTTGTGAATGGAAATGTCATGCACAGGCTTGTAACCGATGCCTTGCGTAAAACTTTGGCAGAATCGCCCTGGTTTGAGACCACCGCAGCGCCGTCTTATTCGATTCCTCCAAGTATAGATCAGAGTAGGGGCATGGCGCGCCATGCACCTACGGTGTTGCCTTCATCGTATACCCTCAGCACCGGTGCGTTTAAGAACGATAACGAACTGGTCAGTTCTCTAAAGCAAAATATAGAACCGATTCAAGAACCTGAAACCCAACGGGCCATTCAGTTTGCGCATACTCCTTTTGGTGAACTAACGGTAATTGGTCAGCTCTCGGGTACTTATATTTTGTGTCAGGGTCGGGATAAGCTTGTGCTTATCGATCAGCATGCGGCCCACGAACGTGTGGGTTTTGAAAAATTATTATTGGAGCAGGAGAAGGGTGGTATTCATAAACAAAATCTTCTCATTCCTGAAACGTTTGATCTTAATCCGTCGGATGCCGAAGTGCTTAAACAATATTTAGATGACTTAAAACCCTATGGCCTCGATATCGACCACTTTGGTGGTAATACATTTGTGGTGCGGGCTTATCCATCGCTTTTACAAGGCAAACTCAATATCAAAAATATGGTTTTGGATTTTGTGGGAGAAGCTTTAGAGCGTGGGCGGATTGATAGTTTAAAAGACAAGATGAACCATGTGCTGGCGACGATGGCCTGCCATGCGGCGGTGCGCGCGCATGATGTGTTGGGCCGGCATGAAATGGAAGCGCTTTTAAAAGATTTGGACCAGTATCATTTTACTTCGTTTTGTCCGCACGGGCGGCCGGTGATGGTGGAAGTGACGGAATACGAAATTCAGAAGTGGTTTAAGAGGATTGTTTAAGAGTAACCCCCTCCCGTCCTCCCCCTTACTCTAAGGGGGAGGGGCGTGTTTCCAAACTATATTTTGTTAGTAAGTCCTCCTCCCTTAGAGTAAGGGAGGAGACAGAGGTGGGTTACTCTTCAAGTATGACAAATCTAAAGAAAATTATCGTCATCGTTGGCCCTACTGCCGTAGGTAAATCGCAGGTAGCTATTCATTTAGCCAAAAAATTTGGTGGGGAAATTCTTAACTTTGACTCGCGCCAGGTTTATCGGGAAATGACCATAGGCACTGCTAAACCCTCAGAAACGGAATGGGGCGGCGTGCCGCACCATTTGTTTGATGTATGTGATGCGGGGGATAAGTGGGATGCAGCTAAAATGCGTGAGTTAGCTGTTCCTTTAATTGATAAAATAAAATTACCGTTTGTGGTGGGGGGAACCGGGCTTTATATTCGTAATTTACTCTTTGGCTTTTTTGAAGGGGCTAAGGCTAATGCTGATATTCGATTAAAACTCGAAAAGGAAATTGAGGAAAAAGGTCTTCTTGCTTTGTATCACAAATTAGAATTGATCGATCCGCAAGCTGCTAAAAAAATTCATCAAAATGATTCCACGCGTATCATCCGGGCTCTGGAAGTGTTTGAACTTACCGGTAAACCCATGAGTGTTCATCAAAAGGAACATGGTTTTGCCAAGCCGTTTTACAATTATCTTAAAATTGGAATCGACATGGACCGGGCAGAACTTTATCGCAGAATTGATAGTCGTGTGGATCAAATGATAGAAGCGGGTTTAGAAGACGAAGTAAAAAAACTCACAGAAAAGTATGGGCGTGATGGGGTATTGGCTAAAGCCATCGGGTACGCCGAATGGTTTGACTATTGGGATAAAAAACAAAGTATAGAAGAGACCATTGCGGCCATTAAACAAAATAGCCGTAAATATGCCAAACGTCAGCTTACCTGGTTTAGGCATGAAGAGGATATTAAGTGGTTTAAGGCAGGCGATGTTGAGGGTATGGAAAAAATGATTGCGGAGTTTTTATGAAGCGTACTGGTATTTTATGGGATGAAGTGTATTTAGGCCATTTGCGCGGTGTGGCTCATCCCGAAAGGCCCGAGCGTCTGCAAGCTATTCAGGAAATTGTGGATGAATTGGGCGACTATGTAAAAATAGATCCCCGCATGGCCACCGATGATGAAATTCTTACGGTGCATACTCCCGGGCATTTAAACAGCATCAAACAAATTAAAGAACAAGGAACTGGATATTTTGATGGCGATACACCGTTTACTATTGGTTCCTATAACGCCGCTTTTAAGGCGGCCGGTGGTGTGCTTGAGCTTACGGAGCAAATCCACGACGGAAAACTGGAGAACGGTTTTGCTTTTGTACGCCCGCCCGGGCATCATGCCGAGGCAAACCATCCCATGGGTTTTTGTTTGTTTAATAATATTGCCATTGCTGCCGAATATCTTGTTCGCCAGAAAAGTCTTTCTCGCGTTGCTATTATTGATATTGATGTTCATCATGGTAACGGCACGCAGCATTCGTTTTATAAGCGTGCCGATGTTTTTTATATTTCTACTCATCATTATCCGTTTTATCCTGGCACGGGATCTGCCGGTGAAAAAGGCGAGGGTGCAGGTTTGGGTTATACGCTGAATGTGCCGCTTGCCGGCGGGGCCGATGATGATGCTTATTTTAAATCTTACGACAATTTAATTTTGCCTGCCTTGCAAGATTATAAGCCAGAGTTTATGCTTATTTCTGCAGGCTTTGATGCGCATTATCGGGATCCGCTGGGTGGGCATAAAATGACAAAGGATGGTTTTAAAAAAGTGGCGCAGCATTTAAATGAAGTGGCCAAAAAATACAGTGCAGGAAAAATTTTATATGTACTTGAGGGTGGATACGATTTAAAAGGCTTGCAGGAGGGTGTTGGGGCTGTGCTTGATCAACTATAAGGAGAACTATGAAAAAAATTATTTTATTGGTGTTTTTATTTTTATCCACTATACCGGCTCTTTCACAAGGAGAACCTATGAAAGTAAGCGAGCCCAAAGCGGCACAAAAATTTGAAGAAGGTAAAAAATATATTGCCATCATTAAAACTACCAAAGGTGTTATTGTTTGCGAGCTTAACCCTCAAAAAGCTCCCCTTGGTGTTACAAATTTTATTCAACTGGCTAACGCTAAATTTTATGACGGTTTAACTTTTCACCGTGTTGTTCCTAACTTTGTCATCCAGGGTGGCGATCCCAAAGGTACCGGTAGCGGCGGTCCTGGGTATACTATTCCTGCCGAAATTGGCCTTCCTCACGTGCAAGGAGCGCTGGCTTGGGCTCGTTTAGGCGATGAAGTGAACCCCGAACGTCGTTCCAGCGGTTCTCAATTTTACATCACGCTCGAACCGACACCGTTTTTAGATGGTGGTTATTCTGTTTTTGGTTTGGTGACATCCGGTATGGATGTGGTGAAGAAAATTGCCCAGGGCGATAAGATGGAATCGGTTACTATAGAGGCAAAATAATCCGTGGTGTAGGGGCGCACGGCCGTGCGCCCTTTACCGGTTCGCCTCATTCAAATCATCCACAGTATCAATTTCGCTCCAGGCTAATCCGTCTGTGAGCTGGTAGCTAAAACTATCGCTAGCGGCTTTAATGAGTTTATTGATGCCGTCTTCGTAATAATACGTCTTATTTTCTTCTTCGGTGAGTTGATCTAAAATCTTTTTAAGCGAATTACTCGTCGTGGCACCCAGTTTGAGCATCCCAATATATTCACCCAACGAATCGTTAATGGCTGTTTTTTTGGAGAGGAGGGTGATGTTTTGTTTGTTATCGATAGTCGCTTTCATGGCTTCGGCGTTTAAGCGGGCGTGATCGCCATCAACCATCAGGATATTTTCGCCTTTATTTTGCAGCAAGTTTTCCAGAATCTTTTTATCGTAAACAAGGTCGCCATCTAAAAGTAAAAAAGAACCTGGAGAGACATCGAGAGCTAACTTAAGAGAGTAAGCATTGTTGGTATTGTTATAAATGCTATTGCACACAGCGGTGATGGATAAAGACGAAGAGTAGTTTTTAATGTAGCTTTGTAATTTGGCATCTTCAAAACCGGTCACAATAATTACATTCTTAATTCCGCAGGCTTCAAGGTGTTTAAGAGAGCATTCTAAAATGGTTTTCCCTTTAACTGTGAGTAGGCATTTAGGGGTTTCTTTTGTAAGAGGCATCAGCCGCGAGCCAAAACCGGCGGCTAAAATAATGGCAGTGGTCATAGTAAGGTATCCTTTTTTTCGGTGTCTAAAGATTCTGGGTAATCGATATTAAAATGAAGCCCGCGCGATTCTTTTCTTTTAAGTGCACAATCTATCAGCATTTCAGCAACACAAGCCAGGTTGCGTAATTCAATTAAATCGCGCGTGAGTGTAAAATTCCAGTAATATTCCTTAATTTCTTCGGCTAACAATTGGATGCGATGCTTGGCACGCTCCAGGCGTTTGTTAGAGCGCACAATACCCACATAATTCCACATGAAGCGGCGTATCTCATCCCAGTTTTGTGTGATGACCACGGCATCGTTACTATCGGTAGCATTGCCAGCATTCCAAGTTGGAATGGAGACTTGAGAAGTAGGCCTTTTCTTATCTTCCAAAATAGAACGGCTGGCATAATCGGCCATGGCAATGGCTTCGAGTAACGAATTAGAGGCTAAACGGTTAGCACCATGAAGCCCGGTGCAGGCAGTTTCGCCTACGGCATACAGATTGTCTATCGACGTTTGTGCTTTTTCATTTGTTAATACACCGCCACAGAAGTAGTGGGCGGCAGGGACTACCGGAACAGCTACTTTGGTCATATCAAAACCCGCTTTTAAACAGCCTTCATAAATATTGGGAAAGCGTGATTTGATAAAATCTGCTCCCTTGTGAGAAAGATCAAGCAGTACATAATCGTGCCCATTTTTTTTCATCTCAAAATCAATCGCGCGCGCCACAATATCGCGCGGGGCTAAATCTTTTAACGGGTGATGCTTTTCCATAAAGGCTTTGCCGTCCAAAGTTTTTAAAATGCCACCTTCACCGCGTACGGCTTCCGATATCAAAAATGTCCGCAAACTTTGAGCGGCTTGGCTGGGGTTATACAAACAAGTAGGGTGGAATTGCACAAATTCCAAATTAGCCATCGTCGCTCCCGCACGATGAGCCATGGCCATGCCGTCTCCGGTGGCTACGTCCGGATTACTGGTGTAGAGATAGACTTTACCAGCACCACCTGTGGCCAGTATGGTGTAAGAGGCCTCGAGTGTTTTAATTTTTTTAGTTTTGGTATCCAGTACATAAACCCCAAGACATTCGTTTGTTTGGGAGGAAGGGTTTATTTTTTGCGTGGTGATGAGATCGATGGATACATGATGCTCTAAAATTGTCACGTTGGGATGCGAGCGTGCTTTACGCAAGAGGGCCGATTCTAACTCGTTGCCCGTGATATCGCCGGCATGTAATACGCGCCGTTTGGAGTGGCCGCCTTCCTTGCCTAAATCGAAGCTTTTATCATCCCGCTTAGAAAACTCTACGCCCCAGGCTACCAGTTGGTCGATTAAGCGGGGCCCATCTTTTACTATTTTTAATACAATATCATCGTGGCAAAGGCCTGCTCCAGCCGTGTGGGTATCTTTAATATGCGATTCAAAATTATCGGTTTCGGATGTTACCGAGGCAATACCGCCCTGGGCATAGCGGGTGTTGGCTTCCATGGCCTCGCGCTTGGTGACAATGGTTACTTTAAAGTTATCGGCAAGTTTAAGGGCACTGCTTAAACCCGCTATACCACTGCCAATTACTAAAATGTCGGTTTTGCTGAGCATATTGATGCTGTGAGCTGTCCATCAAGAGTATGCTCAGCACAATCGATTGTTAATCGATGTAAAAAGCATGTCTTTACAAGTCCTTTTAAAGATAATACTTTCTTTTACTCATGCAAAGCAACAGACGCAAAGTGTTTTTTAGCCTCCCTAATCTGCTTACCTACTTCAGAATTGTGGTCATTCCAGTTTTGATGGTGATGATGATGGTTCAGGGTGATCATCGCACGCTCTTGTTTAATCAATGGATGGGTTTTTTTTCGGCTCTATTATTTATATTGGCTGGAATTACCGATGTCATTGATGGCCATTTGGCGCGTAAATATGGGCAGGTGAGTATTATTGGAAAATTTTTAGACCCCATGGCCGATAAGCTTATTATGATGGCGGTGATGGTGCTGATGATTCCCATGGGGCGCCTTCCGGCCTGGCTTGTGGTACTTCTTTTGTTCCGTGAAACGCTCATTACCGGCTTGCGCTCGGTGGCAGCGGGTGAGGGGATTATTATTGATGCCGATAAGTTGGGAAAAAAGAAAACAATCTGTTTTAACATTGGGCTATCGGCGCTGCTTATTTATTATCCGCTACCTTATCTTCATACCAGCGCCTATACCGTAGGTTGGTTTGCGATGATTTTAGGTTCTGTTTTAAGCTTAATTTCTGGATATTTTTACATGAGCCGCTTTTTTAAAGAGATGAGCCAGAAGAATAAATTATGATACAACCTATCCTCAAAATAAAAAAAGTACGTCCTCAAAGTTTACTATTACCAGCCTATCAAACGCCAGGTGCGGCCGGTGCCGATTTAACGGCTTGCCTTGAAAAACCCGTTATTCTTGAGCCTGGGCAACGGGCCTTAATCCCTACCGGTTTATCTTTTGAAATCCCACTCGGGTACGAGGTGCAAATTCGCCCGCGTAGTGGTTTGGCGCTTAAAAAAGGGATTTCCATGGTGAATACTCCGGGCACCATCGATAGCGATTATCGTGGTGAAGTAGGGGTGATACTCATTAATTTAGGTCAAGAATCCGTGACGATTGAACATGGCGAACGTGTAGCCCAAATGGTGATGGCTCCTGTGGTGCAGGCTCAGTTTGTAGAGGCGGATAGTTTAAGTGATACCGCGCGCGGGGCGGGCGGGTTTGGGAGTACGGGAACGAAGTAGTTAAGGATGTGCGCCCAGAATGCTGCGCATTCTGGACAGCACTTTTTAACTACGTTAAAAAGTGCGGTACTGTTTGGATGAAATTCTAACCTTTTTTGACGAGAACCCCAACCAATGAAGCCGCCCCGCCGCCGCTCGCTGACGCTCGCCAGCCAGCAAAAAAGTTTTCTTCACTTTTCCTGATTTGCGCGCGCCGATTTTTTCTTCTAAAAGGAAAAGAAAACTTTTTTGCTGGCTTCTGCTCCTGACAGAGCAGGCGGCGGGGCTGGCCTCTTTTTGTATTCGCTCCGGCATGGCGGAATTCCCCCCAAACCCCCCTTCCGCCATGCCTCCGCTCAAAAGCAGGCGGGCAAAAATTCCTTCCCCCCAACCCCCTTCCTTTTTGCCCGCCTGCTTGGGCTTCGCCCTGAAATTTTTTTGCGGGGCTA
>JAIBAG010000034.1 GCA_019695305.1 bacterium | reverse complement strand
GAAGCTACAGGTGACGGCTTAAACGAATTACACAAGGCCATGCAGCTAGGCTTAAAAATGGGCATGATTACTATTTCGCCGTTTACACTGCCCAAAGCAAACGATCACGAAGCCATCAAACAAAAATTTGGAGCAGAAAATATTATCACCATTGAAACAACAGCTACCGATGACGTGCGCACCGAACGCTTGGCTGCCTTAGGCCGCGATCCGGGCGACTCGGCTAAAAACTTTGAAGCATTAACAAACCCCGACCTGCAAATTGACACCACCAAGCTTAATTTGGACAAAGCCTTAAAACAAATTACCAGTCTTTTAAGCAAAAAGAAGTTTATCTTGTAATAATAATTTTAAAAAAATTTAGCTTATCCGCATCACTGGCACCAACAAAACACCCCAGCAAACTCATCAACTAACCACTCCCTCATTAAACAGAAAAATAGAAAAAATGATTACAAAACGTTATCACTTATTACCAAAACCGCTAGTTATCCCAGCAACCTTTCAGATATACGGACGAAAATATATCCATGGGAATCCGTAAAACCATTTTCTATTTCTTTTTTCTACTTTTCTATACTTCCTGCGGAGGCTACACCAAACCCGATGGCCTGCAGCAAAACGCGGATTTTAAAGTGGAAACCGTGGATGTATCTGCCTGCCGCGAAATTCCCGCTCCCCGCCAGTTCGCTTATTTCAGCTATTTTATCTCCGATACTGCTTTTGATACGCTTGTAAAGCCAACGCCAAATCCCGAATTTAGAGCTATCAGCCGTGGGTTTATCATGTACGGGGGCAAAAACCCGGTTACCGGAAATGTATTAAACGATTTATGGCTGTTTGATATTTCTAATCACGAAACCAATCATGCTGCTGTTTGCCCCTGGGTAAAATTAAAAGCTGGAGTGATGGACGAACCACGCTGGGGCGGCCGTATGATTTATCGTTTTCACGATAACACTCTCATGCTGATGGGAGGCTATAAACACACGGGGCTAAAAGACGAATCGACATCTGACATCTTACTCATGAATCTACCTCGTGCTTTGGCCAACGACACACAACGAAGTTTTATTGCGGGAGGTGCCTTGGCACCTAATTTTACACGCCTAAAAGTATATGGCGACACGGCTCAAAACAATATCGAAAGCTTATCCGATGGCAACCTTCACGACGATGGTTTTTACGAGAATAATTTCTGCAATACCCAACAAATGGATAGCTGCATCGTCCCCACAGGCCCAAATGCCTGCGACGAGCCGGATAACGGCATGATCAGCTCATGCGGCCCCTCCACTACACTGTGCAATCCAACAGCACCGCCAGGCACCATTTATGAAGGTTGCTTTTTCTCAGCCTCATGCACGCTTGGATCAACCGATAATGCCATCGATAAAAATCCCAATGGTCTGGCTCAGTTTGCCTTGCTTTATAATCCTTTTACAAATGGCGCTGTCACCATTGGAGGGACTGAAGGATGCGAAGGCAGCTCTCAAGCCTGTTCCAACTGGAGTAATTTTGACATCACACTTGAAAACCCAAACCAGGCCGTTGGCCGCCACGAACTCTTTAGCACCATCCCTTTTAATAAAGATAAGTTATCTTTGATGAACAGCAACAACATAATCAGCTTTGATTTATTATCGGGCAACACACAAACCGATAATGTAGCCTATCGCCAATCACCCGGAGTTAACGATTTTATAAAAGATTTCTGGCCCATCGGCGCAACCCTGGGGCTTTCCAATACCACGGGCACTATCACTGGACTTCGCTGGAATATCCGTAATGGTGGCTGGGAAATAAACTCCACGCCCACAGGGCTTTTAGTGGGAGGAACATTTAAACAGACCATGCCCCCGCTCTATGTATTAGATATCAATGAAAACCTGTGCGTTTCTCCCCAAGGTTGTGATGAAAATGGTGACGGCAGAGTTGAACTAAGTGAAATACCCCATACAGCTACAAGCACACATTGCTACCAATCCAATTGGTATGGTCACTATCAGCTTTTTAACAACACACCCGATGAAGAATACATACATCGGGTAGCCAAGATCGATTTAAACAGTCCTAATATCTTGCGTTTTACACCACTGGAAAATGAAGTCCCTCCGCTAATCAACACCGAGCTTGTTCCCTTTCGCTTTACCAGCCCCAACCCCAGAGGCGGCGATGATTTTATTCATGATGATTTTATGCTGATTGGTGGTTCCGATGTTAACGGCCAACAAATTTCGCACCCTATGCTCATTGGCGAAGACCCTCGCAGTGGCGCCGCTGTTACACGCATAGTGCCCGACATTGGCCCGCGTGAAAGTGTGGTAGCTGTAACCGATACCTTGGAACAGGCTGTGTTTGTATTTAGCGGAAGTGCCGATCAAACCACATATAAAATAAGTCTTAAAGACCATGGATTAAACCGTAATAACGGGAGCTACCAAATTACCGATGCCAATTTTACCTATAAGTTAGATGATAACAGTACGGCAGACATTGCCGATGATGAATGGACTATACAAAGTAAATATCATCTGCGTTATCATTGCGAGCCATCCACTTTGTGTTTTGCCGACAAAATTGTTCTCCATTTACTCGATTCCATTACACAGCCCGGCTACAATACAGCCCGTGTTTTTGCCACTCTTCCCGGTGACCACCCCTGCAATTTACCCGCACCTCCTGGGGACCCGCGCAAATTACCTGATCCCGACAACTATTGCCACGAACTAACAGTTCACTCAGCACGTAGCGCGTTAAATAATACTGTTTTTTATAACATGGGGTCCTGGAATTTACCCACACCGCTTGCAGATGGAGATGAAATAGATATTTCCGTGATATACACACCCGATATAAAAATAGCCACCGATCTCAAATATGAAAATGCCCAACAAACCGGAGCTACACATTTTTTAATGGGAGAAAACGGTGTTGAAAGCAAAGCATACAATTTTATAGCCCCCCCTCAGCTGGTAGCGGCTAACACCTCAACAAGCTTTAATTCACTATCTCAGCAGTTTAATGTAACCGATCACTTTAATATCAGTACCACCTTTATACTGCCCCCCACTTACCTGGGCGTAGCACCGGGAGCACCAGACATTAATCATGCCGTGTACAATCTCACCAACCCTCAGGAGTTTAGAAACTACCAAGCTCAAATTATGGAAAATGTTTCCTTAATTCACACCGTTTCTGATCCTAGCCTTACAAATGGGATGGAAGGAACCAGCAATATCTATATTTATAGCCAAAACGTTACTGGCCAAAACGATTTACTCAACAATTATATTAACTGCCCCACAACTCCTGGCGAAAAATTTTGTCTTTCACACGATTTAAAAAGATTACAAGAAATACTGGGACCTTTTCATCATCAGGATATGCACATTATCTATGAGGCACGTCATGGAGGCACAAATACTAGCCATGCATTTACCCACAATGGCATTATGGGCATTATAGCCTACGATGAATTGGGAAATCCTTATAGAATAGACACATCAGATCCTGGCACCGCATATGAAAACTCAAAAATAACCACTCATGAACTTTGCCATGGCTGGTTTGGCAGCGGTATTGACACCGACAAATGGCTGGAAGAAGGCATGTGCCAATACATTGAAAATCTTAACTATTACATTGATACAGATGGAGATACTCAAGATGACACGCGCTATGCTGTGCACGATGGTTATGAAGGGGATATGAATAATCTGTTGCAAGCAAGTAGAGGAACTGTTGGATGTGGTATTAAGGAACAAAAAAACTTTACGCCACTGCCTAATACCTATTACCAAGGCCGTTATATTTTAAGTCAGTTTTATTTTGCCTTAAGAGGCAGTGGATCTCCCGGCATGGATTCTTACGAAGGCTATTGGGCTATGTGGAAAGATTTTTTACATGCCCATCGCCGCACAACTGTTGATTCGGCCACTCTCAAAGCTTTTATGGATACTTATTTGGGACCCTACCGTACCGGCGGTATAACCAGAAAAGGTTTTTATTCAGATCATATCGAAGATTCATGTAGAGGCATTCCCCTTTTAACCTTGCGTAACTTTACTTACAACCACACACCTGGCACCGATCCTAACATTGGTTCCGAATGGTATTACGGTACATCCTCAGGACAATTTACGGTAGAACAGGTTCAAACCAGCAATTTTGCCCCTCCACAAGCCAGGAGTATGAAATATTTTTCTTACATTCCTTATTATCTTGAATGCGCACAAAGCGGGGCGGAAACTCCTCCTTTTGAAGAATGTAATAAATTTCATGTACTGAAAAACAACACGGAAACAATCTCCTTAACACCTACCACCTATTTTGAGAGCAACCAATTACCCCTCATGCCCACTCAGGCCGATATAGTCCAGGCAGAACGTTTAATGCCTATGACACAGGCAGAATTTTCAAACCGATATTACTGTGGCAGCTACAATATACCTTATACCGCTCCAGACGGCCGTACGGTAAATTGTGACCAAAATGCCGATGGTGATACCGCTAAAGCCCCTGAAGATTGTGGAATGGTGTACTCAAACTCTTTTGATACAAATGATACTGTTAATTCTAATAGCATTGAAAATATTACATCCACCGGTGATGTGGATTGTAATTGCTACTCGTATGATGGAACAAATCTTAATTTTGGATGCGATATAAACCAATCAACAGAGAGTCTCTTGATGTAATTTATGAAAAATAAAAACATAAAATCAACACTCACATTTCTCATGATAAGCTTTATGGTTTGCAGTTTTACAACAAAAAGCTTTGCACAGGAAAGTAAGGATTTTGCCCGTACTTTTATAAACAAAATAACCGAAGCCTCTACTGTAAAAGGACTTCTTATCATCAATGATGCCCAAGCTTCACAAATAGCAGACACTAATATTTCTACACAGGTTCTTGTATATGGCGATTTTAACAACGCCATTTTTTCAATGGACCCTCTCGACAATGCTCACATCCGTTATTTGTACCATAATAAAGAACTGGTAAGCTCTGTTCATTTCAAAAGGGATGAAAAACAGATTTACACCGATCAACCCTTAAACCCTTTTAATAGTGTGGATCATCTGAAAAATGACATCCCCAAGACAGTAGAAACCGTTTTACTTTGGATAGCCCGTAATCCCTCCCACTTTATTAGCTGGGAACCTCCTAGCCAGTTTGGCATAAAAGATGGTGGCTGGGCCAAAACATGGGTGCATTTACAAATTCCCATTCTTGATTACCATTTTTTTCTTGGGTTTATTAACAACGAACTTTCTGCTATTTTTATAGCCAACAAGGAGAACCAGTTACTTTATACTATTCAAGTATTAAAATTAGAATTTAACAAAAATATATCACAAGAAAAATTTACCACCTTCCGCAAACACCCGTTGGATGAGACCCCCAGCGCCGCCGAAAAATGGTGGCGGGATGCTTATTATCAAATAGCTCAATAATACGTGACAAAATAAGCTTCTGCCGCTAATATCGCAACCCTCATGGCAGGTAATTCCTTTGGACAAATTTTTCGCATCACCACAGCCGGTGAAAGTCACGGCCCTGGCAATGTGGTTATTATCGACGGCGTACCCGCCGGCATTAAGCTTGCTACGTCCGATTTCTTTTTAGATTTATCCCGCCGACGCCCCGGCCAATCTAAAATTGTAACCCAACGCAACGAATCGGACATGCCACAAATTTTATCGGGCGTTTTTGAAGGCAAAACAACAGGCACCGCTTTAGCCATCTTTATTCCCAACGAAGACCAACGCTCACACGATTATGGCGATATTAAAGATAAATACCGTCCAGGACACGCCGATTATACCTTTGATGCCAAATATGGTTTTAGAGATTATCGCGGTGGAGGACGCAGCAGCGCCCGCGAAACCAATGTGCGTGTAGCCGCCGGTGTGGTGGCTAAAAAAATATTAGAAAAAGCCGGAGTTTCTATTGTGGGTTATGTGCGCCAGGTGGGCGATATAAAAGCCAACATCCCGCAGCCCGAAAAAGTAACGTTAAAACAGGTAGAAGCCAATATCATCCGTTGCCCCGATGTAAAAGCCGCACCCAAGATGATTGCTCTGGTAGAAAAAATGCGCAAGGAAGTGGATTCTATTGGGGGTATTGCCGAAATTGTAGCCACGGGTGTTCCCGCCGGGCTTGGCGAACCCGTGTTTGATAAATTAAAAGCCGATTTAGCAAAAGCCATGATGAGCTTACCCGCTGTATTGGGTTTTGAATATGGCATAGGCTTTGGCGCTGCTTTATTAAAAGGAAGCGAAAATAACGATATTTTTGTGCCCAAGGGTAAAAACATCACCACACTTTCTAACCGTCACGGTGGCATGTTGGGTGGTATTTCATCCGGGTTACCTATTGTTGTGCGCTGCGCCATTAAACCCACTAGCTCACTAGCACGCGACCAGCAAACCGTAACCACTGGTGGCAAAAAAACCACCATTAAAACCAAAGGTCGCCACGATCCCTGCTTGCTTCCCCGCTTTATTCCTATGGGCGAAGCCATGATGGCCATTACCTTGGCCGACCACCTGTTAAGGCATCAAGCTGCCCACTAATTCTGCCTATTGTTTCACTTTAACACACTCTAAAACCCCTATCGGGGAAAGTCCTCAAAAAAACCTAAAAATATCATATAAAACAAAAATATACGGTTTGGCATAAAGCCTGCAATTAGTACGGGTATGTTGTCCTTTTTAGCCAAAATGCTGCATACCGCAGTGTTGTTCATAAAGCCCAAAATGCTGGTGATGTATGCACTCAGTTATTTTAGCTACTGGGTGATGACCAACGAAGAACTCATCATGAGTGTGCAGCGTTTTTTTAATCTCGTCTCGGGCAACACAATGGTTTTGGAAGGTGAAAAATTTAAACCCTTTATAGGGCAATACAAGCTAACAGAAATCAAATTTGAAGATACAGAAAGTATTGTGGCACTCAATATTTATCCCGATGAAATAAAAACATTCCAAATTAAAAATTACGGAGAAGGCCCCTCCAAATTGCGCGCTGGCGTGATGCTATCGCCCGAAAGTTCCTTACATATTAGCTCAAACAATGTATGCACATTTAAATGGCAAATTGACGTTCCACAGGAAGACCTCGACTCATCGCAATTAACCGTAGAAAGCACTATGATGTCGGGAAAACAAAAAGTATTTGGCTGCCTCAACGACGACAAAAGTGCCAAACTACCCAACATTCTCACTAAACTAAATAACACCACCTATAAAAAAATTGGGGACTATTTATATTTCACTTCCTCTCGCCTTAACATTACAGAAACCTTTATTTTTAAGAAAGAAGCGGCTTTTGCCCAGCATTAAAGCTAATTTTAGCAATGATATATTCCCAAAAAGCGATAACACTTCTTTATAATTGCTGCTAATATAATACGTTATGAAACGGCATATTATTGGCTGGCGCGAATGGGTAAGTTTGCCCGATCTCGTCATCCCTCAAATTAAAGCCAAAATTGATACGGGTGCTAAATCTTCATCCATTCATGCGTTTGACTTGGAACTTATCACTCGGGGCAAATTACGTATCGCCCGATTTATTATTCACCCCTTACAAAAAAACGAAAAAAAATCGGTTGCCGTTGAACTTCCTATCCACGATTTTAGGAGTGTTAAAAGTTCCAACGGACAGGAAGAATTACGCCCGGTAATTTTAACCCGTGTATCTCTGATGGGTTTAACTTGGCCCATTGAACTTACTTTAACCAGACGTGATGATATGGGTTTTAGGATGTTACTGGGGCGTCAGGCTATACGTGATAAATTTTTAATTAACGCCGGCAAATCATTTTTTGGTAAGAAATTTGATAAGTATCATATTAATCCCGATAAAAAGGAAAAAGATTTATGAAAATTGGAATTTTGTCGCTGCGCCCCAGTTTGTATTCTACCAAACGTCTTAAAGAAGCTGCCGAAGCCCGGGGGCACGATGTGCGCGTGGTTGATTATTTACGCTGCTACATGAACATCACCTCGCGCAACCCCCATGTTATTTTTGCCGGCGAAAAACTGGATTTCGATGCCATCATCCCGCGCATTGGCGCCTCGCGCACTTTTTATGGATCGGCCGTGGTACGCCAGTTTGAAATGATGGGCGTTTTCTCGGCCAACGAATCTCAATCCATCAACCGGTCGCGCGATAAATTACGCTCACTTCAACTCTTGTCTCGCGAGGGTGTTAATTTGCCGGTTACAGGCTTTTCGTACTCAACAAAAGATATTGATGGTTTAATCAACATAGCCGGTGGAGCGCCCCTCATCATTAAATTACTGGAAGGAACTCAGGGCATTGGTGTGGTTCTAGCCGAAACCAAAAAAGCGGCCGAATCGGTTATTTCGGCCTTTCGCGGTATTAAAGCCAATATCTTGGTCCAAAAGTATATTAAAGAATCCTCCGGCACCGACATCCGCGCTTTTGTAGTGGGCGATAAAGTGGTAGCCAGCATGAAACGCACCGCCCCCGAAGGCGAATTTAGAAGCAATTTGCACCGCGGAGGCACTGCTTCGAAAATAGAACTATCAGAAGAAGAAACTCAAACAGCCATCAAAGCCGCCCGTACTCTAGGCTTAAACATTGCCGGTGTAGATATGATGCGCTCTAACAGCGGGCCGCTTGTACTCGAAGTCAATTCTTCGCCGGGCTTAAAAGGCATAGAAAGCTGCACTGGCGTGGATGTAGCTGGCGAGATCATCCAGTTTTTAGAAGTCAACGCCGCCCGTGGCAAAACGCAGGATAAGGTGAAAGGCTAAGCTCTTTTATTACGTAATGGCAAAAAATAAAGAATAATTTCTATTTTTGCTCTTACCTGCCTCGCATTTCGTTCAACTAATCCCATTTCCTCTAATAAATTTAAATCACGCTGAATGGTTTTGCTTGTCTTGCCTGCATAAGCCTTAGCTAAACGCGTTGTCAGCTCTGCCACTTGAGAATAATTAACCCAATCTTTTTGCATACCAAGATCAAGCGCCAAATGTTTTTGACGTATATTGCTCATACTATTCTTACTTTGGAACAATTCATGGACATAGTTACGCCAGGCTACATCCCATTGTTGCTCCCAAACATAATTTAACTGAGCCCTTAAACCATCAACAAACCCAGTGATGGCATATTGCAAAAAGGGAAGAATATTACCTCCCGATTTGCTTGCCATATCCAGCTGACGATAATACTCAGTCCTAGTCTGGTTATAATGATTACTTAATAAGTGCACGGCAGGCGAAGGCACACCAGCAAAAAGTAAAATTTGAAATTCCAACAACCGGGCCGTGCGTCCATTTCCATCTCCAAACGGATGTATCCAAGCCAAATATAAATGGGCTACAACGGCTTTGATAATTGCATAAACTATAGCCATATTTTCAGTAGACTTTTTAGCTTGAAAATCAGGTCCATTAAGCCATTCACATAAACGCTCCAACAAATAAGGACAATCTTCTGCAGGAGCTCCACGATAAATATTACCTACAACCACAGAATGTGTACGCAATTCTCCAGGGATTACATCTTCTTTAGACGGAAGCTTATCAAGCACTTGACGATTATAAGAACAAATTGAATCAGAAGAAAGTTGAGGAAGTGTACTATTTGCTACTTGGCTTCCAATTTTATTACAAGCCTCTAGAATATTTTCAACTTCTTGCTTAAGATACTCTTTTGATGGAGGAACTTCCAGCTTACCTTCCACAGCTTTCAACACTTCTGCCTCAGAAAGTGTATTTCCTTCAATGGCCGTTGTTGCAGCTATACCTTTTGCTAAATAAACTTGATGGAGCCGTTTAGCAGTCCCAGGTCTTAAAGGAACACGAGAAAGGTGTTCACACTTAGATGCAGCCGCCCCTAAAGCTAACCATAGTTCAGGATGGGCCTTCCCCATATCAAACTGAAATGACAGCCACGGGTGTGTTTTCTTAAAAATCTTCATTTATGTCCATTTTTTTATTATAAAAAATATAATAAATACAAATATTTAATAAATATAATACTATATTTTATACTAAAAAATGTCCACCATTTTGTCCTGACTTATACAGGCCTAAAACAAACTCATCTGGTCGGCATCACGCACAAATAAATCGGTGCGTAAGGGAATCATTTCCCTATTAAGACCGGCAGTTTTACAACCCATTTTAAACAAATTCTCAATTTCCTGGGCCAACACACCCTCGCCACGCATGCGGCTGCCAAACTTAGGATCATATAATTTTCCACCGCGCATCTCCTGCAAACGATGAATCACTTTTTCTTTTCGGTCGGGAAAAAAAGTTTCTAGCCAGTTCTCAAACAGCTCTTTTAGTTTATAC
Source organism: bacterium (assembly GCA_019695305.1). Lineage (NCBI taxonomy): Bacteria > bacterium. The sequence continues at coordinate 11,492 of JAIBAG010000034.1, read as the reverse complement.
GCAAGCCTCACCAGCACGTAGCCGGCCCATTTAGCACCTCTCATAGAAGCCTCCTTTAATATTTGGGGAATTTCAAAATCGTTAATGGCCGGAATAACGGGCGCTGTCATCACACCCACAGGTATTCCAGCTTGAGATAATTTTTCGATGGCATTGAGCCTTTGCTCGGGCGTAGACGCCCTCGGCTCCATCACACGCTGCGTATGCACATCAAGAGACGTGATGGATAGATTGACTTTAACAAGATTGTCTTTGGCCATATCACTCAAAATATCGATATCACGCGTGACCAGATGATTTTTAGTGATAAACACCACAGGATTTTTATGACGCGCTAAAACTTTGAGACAATTTCGCGTAACTTCTAACTTTCGTTCCACGGGCTGGTAAGGATCGGTCACACCACTCATAGCCACCACTTGCGGCACCCAACTTTTCTTTTGCAGTTCTTTTTCTAAAAGTTGAGGGGCATCGTGCTTCACCATAATTTTAGTTTCAAAATCGAGCCCGGATGAAAAACCCAAATATTCATGATAAGGCCGCGCATAACAATACACACAACCATGCTCACAACCACGATACGGGTTGATGCTGTACTCAAAAGGAATATCGGGGCTATCGTTGCGGGATAAAATACTATGCGTGTCATCGGGCAGGAGATCGGTTTTTAAGGTAGGGTTATCGTCTTCGGGAGTAGGTTCGAGTTCTTCGGGAACGGTAATGGTAGATAAAAAGCGGTTTGGGGGATTTGTGGCCGTCCCCCGCCCTTTGAGTTTCTTTCCAAAAAAGATTTTTGAATTGGGAGCATTCATGCCCCAGAAGGTACATGAACGATCGTTCACTTTGCCAAGTACTTTTTTATATCCATATGCCGCGGCCTTCTTATTTATTCAATGAAACATACGGTTTTAAATGACTTTTTATTAAAAATATCTATTCTGCAAAAACCATTAAAAAATCATCTTCCAAAGGACTTTTTATGCAAAATTACGAAACCCTTCTTGTTACCGTCACCAATCACGTGGCCCACATCATTATAAACCGCCCTCAAAAAGCAAACGCGATGAACCAAGCTTTTTGGACGGAGATAAAACAAGTGTGTGAATGGGTGGATAAAACTCCCGATGTGCGGGTAGCCATCATCAGTGGCAATGGCCCACATTTTACTGCCGGCATTGATTTACAAATGCTCATGGGTTTTGTTTCTCAAACTGCCGACAATTGCGAAGGACGTAAACGCGAAAATATACGTTTAGCTGTTTTGGAATTACAAAGTTCGTTTACGGCCATTGAAAAATGTCGCAAACCCATTATTGCCGCCATCCACGGCGGTTGCATTGGCGGCGGCGTGGATATGGTGAGTGCATGCGACATGCGTTTTTGCACTGCCGATGCCTTTTTTACCATTAAAGAAATTGATATGGGCATGACCGCCGATGTAGGCACGCTGCAACGTCTACCTCATTTAATTGGCGACGGCATCATGCGCGAGATGGCTTATACCGGACGCCATGTGTATGGTCCTGAGGCAAAAGAAATTGGGCTTGTGAATCGCACCTTTGCTACTAAAGAAGACATGCTAGCCGAAGTTACAAAACTAGCCCAAACTATCGCCGCCAAGTCGCCTCTCTCTATAAGAGGCACAAAAGAAATAATTGTGTATACGCGTGATCATCCGGTAGCAGATAGCCTTAACTATATTGCCACCTGGAATGCGGCCATGCTGCTTTCAAACGATATTCAAGAAGGCATGATGGCGGCGATGGAAAAACGAGAACCAATTTTTAAGGGTTGAGAAAACCAAAATGAACCTCAATTTCTGGGAGGAAATAGGTAAACAGGAGTACTAGGTACGTCATACAGTGTATAGTCGGGATGATAAATTCCCACTCTTTGTGAATCAGCAGACCATAAAAGTATTTGTCGATGTTTACTTGAACAACTTAGCCCTGCTCCCCCCGGTGCTTTTTTCAAAATAAGTCGATATTGAGGTCTTAAAAATATCTGACACTCATCCCCCAATCCTTTTTCATATAAATACGCCGTTTGCTTGCCATCCGGAGATGTTTTTTTCTGTATATAACGCGAATCAAAGAGATCCACCCCTATTCTCAAATAAAAGTAAACCTGCCAACACAAATACACAGTCAGCAGATGAAAACCCAACATCAAAAAAAGCTTATTTTTATAAAGCTCAAACTTATCTTCGCCAAAAAAGCGAATAAATAAATGAATATGATAGGGTACTGTGAAAAAAATCGAAAGCAGCAAAATATTACCCGCCGATTTAAAAACGGGCATTAGCATCTGATCATTCCCTGAAACGGAATATTCCCACAACAAAATGAGAAGCACAAAAGCATACAAAGGCAAAAATATCCTAATCAAAACCAGATAAAATATTCTCAAAAACGGACGGTTTACAAAAATCATATTTTCCTTTATCACTTACAACAAAAAAACCATTGTTTTCAATTGGAACGATATTTTATATTTCTAATCAAGCGTCCCCTTTGAAGGATCTGCTCGTCAACAACAATAGTTTCCAATTTTTGGTTAGTAGCGGAAACCTTCCAAGCTAAAGTCCCAATATCAGCACTATTCAAAACAATCACATCCACATCACCCATCCACCCAACCGCCCATTTCATTGTATCGGATGCACCTGTTTGGATAAAATCCAACTCCACTCCATTTTTATCAAGCAAATAAAGTTTGACGCACAGATATTTTGTTTTATCTGTTTTATTCAAATTAATGTCAGTTTTTAGAACGTACTGAGATGAAGGCGAAGGCAAAATCTCCACCGTAGACGTTTTTCCACAACCATCCAGCGTCAACACAAGAACCAAAAATATCATCCCGTTTAAAAAATTACGCCATCCGTTATTGGCCAAATAATAATATAGGATAATTTTTCTTCTGATTAACATACTAGACTACGTCTCCCGTTAGGAGACCTTCACCACAACGCCATTGATAAACTCCACCACTAAAATATCAGGGGCAATCCCCCCGATGGAAGGAACAAAACCCAAGTAATATGTCCAAACATCTTTATCATACTGATTTTTTTCGTCTCCTTTCATCCCCTTCACTTCCTCTTTTGTTTTACCCATCAACATCCAACTTTCAATAATATAGTCAGAAAGTTCGTAACGATACTCAATTTGAGAATACCACAAGTCCCGATTAAACGTCCGATGTGGGATACACAAGCCTACCCACATGCGGCATCCCCTCATAAGCACTCCCTAGAGATAATTGAACTATTTTTCAGGCCATTTGTACAGAATCTTGCCATCATTCATCAAAAAACTGTCACGAATAACATTTTTTTGATTGAAGTCGATTAAAAACTTCGAAGTATTTTAATACTACTTACACCCACTTCTTAATTGTGACAAAGCCCGCTGGGCTTTATTGACAATTTCAATCCAAATTGCAGATTGATGGAGTTCATTCACATCACGCGTGGCAGGTAAAAAATTCCTCCTCGCAGCATAAAAATCGTTAAATTCCCCTAATATCCCCACTTCATCGTCCGTGAAAGACTGCCTGAATAAATCAGTGTCAGGGTGGTAGAGGTCATCAAACCAAATACAAACCAATTCAGCCGTCACATCCGCAATAGGAACTTTTTTTTGATATTCGATCTGTTCCTCCAAGCAAGAATGAAGTTGAAGCGCTTCAAGAATTGTTTGTCTAAAATGTGAGTTGTTATTTTGCATCGTCAAATTGCGAAAATTTTCTGAATCTGATTTGTCATTTAATTTTAAAATAATATTAAGTATTTTTATCCATTGTTTTTATGATGCAAAAGCAGTTTTAAGAATTCTACCTTCTATATTCTTTTCAGGTAACTCTAATCGCACTTAACAGCCGCACTCTCCATGAACAATATAGGATTCTTTTTTCTTGCCCAAAGTAATCACAATACGTGTATTTTCATCAGCCCATACCTCGTCAAGCGCCCGTTCCTGCTGGCCAAATACAATTTCGCAGGTCATGTCACTATTTTTAAAAACCATTTTTTCTTTTGAAGAAATAAAATTTTCTATCTTATTACCTTCCTTTTTAAGCTTAAATAACTTCCCGTCCCGCTTCACCAGTAACGTATCTTGATAATTGAAAGCGCCCACCACATCCTTATCATTTTTAAAAAGACAACTACACCCATCCACAAAACCTAACACCTCATTTTCATTTAAAACTTCCATTTTTTTGGCGGGAAAAGCCCAAGAAAAAGAAACATCCATCATCATAATTAAAAGCAAAAACCCAACAATAAAGTGTATTTTTCTCATTCTGTCTCCTTCTAAAAACTGACACTCTCTTTAAAAGATTGCTCGCACCTATCAAGATCTTTAATTAATTTCTAGCCAGTCAACACGCTAGCACAACCTATTGATGCCTACCAACAGGCTTGCATAAAACTCCATCTAAAAACGTGCCAACAACTTCCCTTCGCTTAAAGTTTAATTTTTTTAACCCACGATAAATGCACTCCAAAAGCTGACAAGGCCGCTCGGCGCATTTTAGAGCTATCTCCAGTTGTTATAAAAATATCTGGGAAATTATTATCAAAAATTGGCCAATGTTTCTTAACCCAATCCATCAAACATGTTACTGGATCGATGAGAGAAGGATAAGGGTACATTTTTTTGATAAGCCTCCCCACAACAGGATAATGGGTACAAGCCAAGATAAGATAATGACAGCTTTTTAAAGGGAATACTGTTCGATATATCTCTTTTTCCATATTAGGTCCATCTACCGTGCCGTTTTCTATAAGCCATGATATTTTTTGCCCAACTCGTTGTTTTACATCGCACCCTTTTTTAATAAGAGCCCTCCGGTAAATACCCGAACGGACTGTTTGAAAACCACCCATCACTCCCACTTTACTTCCCTTTGCAAAGCCAACACTGCATAATACCGGGTTAATTACGCCTGTCATCACTAACGGCGAAAAAAAATCCTTACCGGGCTCTAAAACAGTACTGGCTGCATTACAGGCCAACACCACATGCGTAACACCTTGTTGATGCAAAAAAGATAACACCTTTCGTATTCTCTTTTTAAGATTGTTTTTTTTAAGCCTTCCATAAGGCACAGCACCCGTATCTGAAAAATAATATACCCCCGAGTGAGGATAGTTTTTTTTAAAGAGCTGATAAAAGCCAAGTCCTCCTACCCCCCAATCGAGAATCGCTAGTTTTTGCTCTTTGTTTAACATAGACATGATTTTAAGGATAACTTTGCGGCGGAACCCAGCCCGGCTGGAGTGGCCCCGAATCAAAAGCCAGCACGCGGTTATGCAAACCTCTATTTAAAATAAAGAGCTTCCCTTGGGGATATCGGCTAGCGAGATACCACCGGTATTCATGCTCGGCTCGGATAGGGTTATAGTTTAACATCCCCTTCCAATCCGGATGAGAAACCAGTTTTTTAAGTTTTATTCTAAAATCACGATTTTTTTTAAGTTGCCAAAAAGTCCTCAGCTTATCCCACAATAACCGCGGCCACTCCCATATCTTGGCCGGTACGGTAACCATATCCACAATCAGTATTTTTCCTCCCGGGGCCAACACGCGGCGCATCTCATTCATAAGAGGGTCCCAATCTAAATAACGAAAAGACAATAACGATATTACTGCATCAAAACTTTGATTGGGATATGGCAAAGAAGGTGAATCAACAGTTTTAAACTCAAGATACCCACTAGTTCCCCAGCGTTTAGCTGCAGTCTCAATCATTGTTAGGGAGGCATCCACACCACAGCCTTTTGCAAGGTAAGGAGATAAACGCCCTAATAAAGCACCATTACCGCAACCAATATCCAATACCCTTAAACCAGATTTTTTGCTGGAACCAAAAAGATGGCCTTCAAGCCACTTACATTCATCGGCACGCACCCCAATATCGGCAAACGCTTCATCATAAAGTTGGGCTACCGTATTATAACTAGGATCCGCTTTAAGAGGTCCCGGTTTAAATTCAATAAAGCGCTCAGCTTTGGCCAAACCTAAAAATTTACGAAGCGAACCAAAATATCCGTGCGACTTACGCCCAGCACAGCTCATCACATACAAGTCAGCTGTATCTTTAAAACCTTCCCAAACAAAGCGATTTGGACTGCGGGATACGGTTGTGTAAAGATGGTAGCCATAGCTTACAACATTAAAGGTACGAGAAAAAAAAGGGGCAAAAAAACGGGCACTGCGACAGGTATGAAAATAGGCACGGGTGGCCGCATTCATAGGCAATGTTAAATGCTTCCATTCGTACGGGCTAAACTGCTCCGGCATGGCGGTTGTACGGAACATTGGACCATACATTCCGGCATGGCCAATAAAATGAAATTCTTTTAAAACAATACCCTGCTTCAGGATTTTTTCCATCACATCCACAAAATCACGTTTACTTTCAACGGCCCAACATTCAATAGAAAGACCGGGATATTCAATTTGCTTGGTTTTCTGCAGTGTTTCCGCCGCCCTCTTAAATTGAGGGCCACCTTCCCGGTACAATGTGGTATACAGTATTAAAATCATCTCCAGGCTGTCCTTCTTAAAATAAGCCGTTCATTCCGCGGTATCCAGGCTCCGCAGTTATCGGCCACCACCAGAGTTTCCCTTTTTTTCACATCATACACCTGCATGGCATGAATACCGGGAAGATAAAAATGAATACCCACGCCATCTTCAAAACATTTCATATCGTGAATTGTACGTTTATTAACTTTAACCACGGCCGGGGCCTGATGAATGCGCGTATGCACATGCTCAATCCCGTTGGATGTTTTTTTCCAATAACGTTCTATAAAGCGGCCGCGAATTAATAACACATAACCATGCGACAAACCATGATCATGGGGAGCACAAAAAACATGGGGACGCCAATGAATGAGAATCACCTCACCGTTTTTGTTGCGAGCAAGTGGAAACCTGCCATATGGTTCACAGTTTTGGGGATTAGGAAAACTGAGGTTAAGCGGATTTGACTGCAGCCATTGCAAAAGAAAATGTTGAGCCTCCGCAGCATCACTTTCTTGAAGATATTCTAAAAGAGGATCAAACATTTGAACTCCAAAGTTTGTACTTGTAATTAAAGTCGCTTATTGAGCTAACTGCGTTATGCGCGCCCGGAGAGGTTCGACCCCACTCCGCTCCGCTTCGGGGGCCATTACGCCTTCGGCTCCATGGACTCCCGACCCTTGAGCTATTTTTTTTGCGCGCCCGGAGAGGTTCGACCCCACTCCGCTTCGCTTCGGGGGCCATTACGCCTTCGGCTCCATGGACTCCCGACCCTTGAGCTATTTTTTTTGCGCGCCCGGAGAGGTTCGAACTCCCGACCCTTGGTTTCGAAGACCAATGCTCTATCCAGCTGAGCTACGGGCGCATGTTACTAAAGCGGTTATCAACGATAACTGCTTTTGTTACAGGCGCCCTGTCCTTGAACAAAGCAAGGACGGGCGCATGTAGCTTGGCCACCTTAATATAAAGACTAATACATCACAAGCCTGAGAATATAGGAGTGGCTTATATTAAAAACATTCATTATTATATTCATTAAATGAATAGCTATACCAAAAGCATTTTTACTATCTTATTATCCACTCTGGTAATTTTTATTCACCTCTCTTGTAAAGCCAATAACACAAATACAAAGTACTCAGCTCAACAGGGCATACAAGATGCTGAAGAAAATATTAAAAATAATAAGCTTTACCTTGTAACGTTTGGCGAAGAACTCCCAAAACCTAAAATAGATCCTGAAACAAAACTTGAAATTATAACACTAGGATGCGAAGGAGATCCTGAAGAGGATGAATATATTAAGGCTTATAACGATAAAATTAAAACCTACCTAAAAAACCAGAATAACAAAAAAACTAAATAGGGTGTTTGTACAAACATCTAACGTTATTAGCGCAATATTTTTAAAATATTTTTCAACCGCATACCGTTTGGGCTTACAGCCCAACCGCTTTTCTGGAAAAATATGGGTGCCCCAACCTTACGGTTGGGACTACCCCAAGTTAATCTTAATTTTTAAATTAAGGAGTGGGGTGAATGACGGGGCTCGAACCCGCGACAACCGGAATCACAATCCGGGGCTCTACCAACTGAGCTACATCCACCATACTAAACTATGGATAGAGATAGTCCCCAAGCGCGTTAGCGATTGTGGGGCATCCACCATACTAAAAAAATCTAATAGAGATTGTCCTTAATTGCGAAGCGATTAAGGGCATCCACCATAATATAAAAACTACAATAGACAGATTGTCCCAAAAGCAAAGCTTTTGGGGCATCCACCAGCAGATACTGCATACCCTTAGTTAAGGGAGGCAGTCTTTTAAACTTTTCCCAAACACTTGTAAAGTTCAATCACACCCCACCCTAACTCCTTAAAATCACTCAAATTATTCAAAAATTGGATACACTAGCAACTTTACCCCCTTACTATCCGATAACTATAGGCAGGAAAGAGAGGCATTTTTATGGGAAACCAACCTTTACGCGCATGCGCTGCTACAACAGAACAAACACAAACAACACCTTCTATACCTGCCGATTTAGCAGACTTTGCTTCCAACATTTTGAAACTAAATGATACCAACAGCGATGGAATTTATACCCAAGATGAAAATACAAAAGTTAATCCAGATACCTTTCGCACTCTTTCCAATGTGGCTTGGGACAATGATAACAATGGCATTAATGCTGATGATTTAAAGATTTTAAAAGCCCGTTATGATGCTCAAGCTCCCTTACATGGCACCCTGTTTGATGATAATAAATTAAAAGGATTAGGCTTACTGGCTCAAATGGACGGGATTAAGTCTTATTGGGATTCGAGCTGGACCGAAGAATATCCCGGCACCGCAAATGGACCTTATTTAGAAGATGGTAAACGCGTTTATGGTATTGCCGAAAGCGCGATCGCTTATATTGCAGGCCCCGGTGCCAGTATTAGCGACTACCTAAGAAATAATCTTCCCGAACTTAACCCCAATAAAGATTACGTAAAAATAGGCCCAAAAGTTTTAGCCACACTACAAGAGCGGGTTTACAGCCAAATGCTGGCCGGCGCCCAGGTGGCTGCCAATTAACCAATTTTTCTACTGACAAATTCTTTTCGTTTGATTAGAAGACCTCCTTCATCATTAACCCCTTGGAGGAACCCATGACCGAACGCAAAGTTTATAATTTTTCTGCTGGCCCCGCTACCTTACCTGTATCTGTACTCAACAAAGCTCACGCTGAATTTTTAGATTATCAAAATAGTGGCATGTCGGTGATGGAAATGAGCCATCGCTCCAAATATTACGAAGGTATCATTGCCGGCGCCGAAGCGGCCATCCGCAAGGCTTTAAACGTTCCTAATAATTACAAAGTATTGTTCCTTCAGGGTGGTGCTAGCCTCCAGTTTACAATGATTCCCATGAACTTTTTGCGCAACTCCGGCAAAAAAGCTGGTTTTATCACCACCGGCTCGTGGGGCCAAAAAGCGTTTAAACAAGCCAAACTTGAAGGCGAAACCGCTGTCTTATGGGATGGCGCTTCCGAAAAATTTACCCGTACTCCTAAAGACAGCGAACTGGCCGATAGCAGCAATTTAGCTTATGTTCATTATACTTCAAACGAAACTATTGAAGGCGTACAGTTTAAAGCCGAACCTAATGTGAAGAGTGATCTCATTTGCGATAGCTCTTCCGATTTTATGTGCCGTCCGCTCGATGTAAGCAAATACGCCATGATCTACGCCGGCGCGCAAAAGAACGCAGGCCCTGCTGGCACCACCATTGTTATTTTACGCGAAGATCTCTTAACCAGAATTCCCGAAAAACTCCACGTGATGCTCGATTATAAAACTCACGTTGAAAATGGTTCGATGTACAACACCCCTCCTTGCTACACCATTTACATGGTAAAACTGGTGGCCGAATGGTTGAATGGTGAAATTGGTGGCTTGGATAAAATGGAAAAGCTCAACAACGATAAAGCAGGTCTTCTCTACAATGTTATCGACGAAAGCAGCGGTTTCTACAAAGGCCATGCAGCCCAAGAAAACCGTTCCACCATGAACGTAACCTGGCGCCTCCCCAGTGAAGATTTGGAAAAGAAATTCATCGACGAAGCCAAAGCGCTCAACATGATTGATTTAAAAGGTCATCGTTCCGTAGGCGGGCTCCGCGCTAGTATTTACAACGCTATGCCCCGCGAAGGCGTAGAAAAACTGGCGTTGTTTATGAATGAATTCCGCAAGAAAAACTAAGGTTTTTCTAAATAGTAGAAAATAAAAAAGGGCCCTTTAAAGGCCCTTTTTTTATTGAAGTGCTTGCTCAATTTTATCGGTTAATTCCGGACCAATGGCGCCGCTTTTAAAAGCTGTCACATTCCCTTTAGAGTCGATAAGATATTTTGAAAAATTCCAGGCAGGAAACTGTTTGGTAGTTTTACCCAAGGTTTGAAAAAGAGCATTATCCCCACCCTCTTTCACACTGGTTTTAGAGAACAGTTGAAAGGTAACTCCAAAATTTTTTTCACAAAAACTTTTTACTTCTTCATTACTCCCCGGTTCTTGTGCGCCAAAATCATTGGAGGGAAAACCCAGTACCACAAGTCCCTTTCCCTTATATTTTTGATGAATCTCCTCCAAATTTTTATACTGCGGCGTAAATCCGCAGGCGCTTGCGGTATTAACTGCCAAAACCACTTTGCCTTGATACTGGGCCAAGTCCACCTCACGGCCGTTTATGTCTTTCATTTTAATACTAAGCGGGTTTGTCATAAATGCTCCTTAATGTTTGTAGAGTTCAAGAGAAAGCCAGGTTATGGATCCATCTTCTTTCATTTGGCGCACTTCTATTTTTTGAGTAGGGCGATGGATACGGTACTCATCTACCTTGGGTGACGTTTGAGGATCTCCAGGACAACCATCTTTGTGCTTTTCGTAAGAGGAAAAATAAAAATATTGTTCATCATTTTTACCAGCTACTACATCCAAGCAATGAGGTTTAAGCCATGCTTCGTAAAGGTGTTGTTTTTTTATGGTTGAAGTAAGGAGAGAAAGAGCACTTTCTTGAGTAAGAGGTTGGGCCTGAGCACAGAAAGAAACAAGAAAAAGTAATAAGAAAATATGTAGCTTCATAAAAGCAGGTTGCGCGCACTTATCATTGAAATTTTATTTCAATGATAAGTACAGCGATTTTCTAGGCAGACCGGCCATTATCAATGGCCGCTCCGCCAAGAAAATCGCACTTTCTACGAAATGGTTCGAACTTATTTTCAAACCACTTGCGCGGACACCACTATAGGCGTGGCGGCGCGAGAACTCCACGAGAAAATTGCTTCGCGTTAAAGAAAATTGGCTCAAGTTTTTTTGAGAACAAACCGCGCGCTTGAAAACAAACGCGTGCACAAACCGTTCTGAGGCAAAACCCGCGCCACTTCGCCTTGGCTCAGCGTCACGGCTTTTGC
>JAIBAG010000033.1 GCA_019695305.1 bacterium | reverse complement strand
TATGGAATAGCCCAACACAAAGAACATCATCACAACTACCCAACACACATCCCCTTTTTCTGGTTTGTAACAGGACTTTTTGCCCTTTTTTGCTGCGATAAAAAATCGAGCCGCATCAGCTGGTTAGTTTTTCTTATCAATGTTTTTATCCACTTAGCATTAGATACCATTGTGGGTGAAATTGCCTGGGCTTTCCCCATTACTCGGCATAAATTTGTATGGTTTTCTGTACCCAATGCATACGATTGGTGGGTTCTAAATTTTGTGGGGCACTGGACGTTTCTTTTTGAACTAACCCTCGTGATATGGGCTATTATCTTGATAAAACGCTATAAATTTGACTTGTCAAAAAATCAACCATTCGATAAGAGGTAAAAAACTTTCTTTAAGGGGTTAATATGGTTACTAAAAACGAAGAATCGGGTATCACACACATTTGGGAACGCTTTAACGGTCGCTGGATTACAGCGGGGGCCTTAGCCGGGTTAGCCGGTGGCGCTTTTGTAATGATGGTAGCCTGCATATTAGCCGCTAAAAATTTGGGGGAATGGTCACAACCTTTAAAATTACTAGGCGCCATCTGTTACGGCGAAGACGCTACCCGTTTTGGAGCGTTGGGAAAAGCAGGTTTCCATGGCATTCTTATTCATGCCCTCCTCTCCACTGTTTACGGAATTACATTTGCCCAGCTTGTTAATGAATACAGCCGCTTTATTTCCATTTTAGTGTTGGGTGTTGTCACAAGCCTGATTATTTGGGTTTTTGGTTGGAATCTTTTCTTGCCCAGCGTTGCTCACCAGCTCTTTAATCTGCATCTCCCCATTTATGTGGGATTATTTCTCCACATTATTTTTGGAGCTTCGTTTGCGGTTATTTTATCAACGTGGCTTAAACCCCGTTTTGTTTACGGGGATTAAGATTTAAGAAAAATAAAACTAATCCATTCATTTTTCTGATTCATTTCTACAAGTGTGAGCTGTTTAAACGCTTGTTCGATGATTTCTTTTTCGCCAATAACTATTCCCGATAAAATAAGATGCCCATTGGGCTTTAAGCCTTTAATAAGCTCGTCTTTGAGCTCAAGATGAACGGGCGTAATAATATTAGCCACCACCACATCAAATTGATCGTTCACTTTTGAAATATTGTCATAAAGCGGAATTTTAACACCATTCAGTTCAAAATTTTCTTCGGCATTCACCCTCGACATCTCGTCAATTTCTACCGCTACAATTTTGGAATAAGCACAAAGAGAAGCCACAATTGCCAACACCCCGCTACCGCTACCCACATCTAATAGTGAGGCTCCCTTTATTTTAGAAATAGCCTTACTTGCCAGCTGAGTGCTTTCGTGACGACCCGTTCCAAAAGCAGCCCCGGGACGAATAGTAATATGTTTTCCGGGAGGAATGGGAACCGACGTTTCCATATCGGACGGCGGAATAATAAATGTACCGTTATACAGTTCGATAGGGTCAAACGGTTTTGGTTTAAAACGGACATCCTGACTATCAACTTCTTCTTGTTTCAGATTTGTGGCTCCTAAAGCTTCAAGTTCCTGAATCCAGCTTGCAGAAAAAGAGGATGATGTAAAAGTAGCTCTTAAATGAACAGAACCCGAAACAGGATTCCCCTCTTCAATACCCTGAACATCCCACGTGAAGAGTATTCCCGAAATAAGATCAACATTGGCCTCAGACACATCAAAATCTAGTACTGTAAATAGCATAGCCCCCTCTCTGCCAGAGTGTTAAAAAAAGGGAAAGTAATTTAAATTAGGTTGCAGTTGAGACTTAAAATATACATAATGGTCACCTCTCACCGTTTTTGGGCATTTTAAAAACTTAATTCAGAAAGGGAAAATATGGTTTATTTTTTAAGACGTTTTGCGTCTATTGCTATGCTGTGCAGTACGCTCATCATCATCGCCTGTGGCTCTGGCTCTTCCTCTGGCGGGGGCACTGACGATACGGGGGACGATACCCTATCTAATGGATTAACAAGGGAACAGAACGATACAACAACACAATCTATATATTCACTCATGGATTCCACGGTTAATACCCGTGCGGCAGCAAATCCTTCTCTCTCTGCTCCTCCACCTGTTTTAACGCGCGCCATAAGTCCGGTTGATAGCAACTGTGAATCGGGTACGGTTGAATTAGATACCGATACTTTTACGGTAACTTATACCGATTGCCTGCTTACTTTTGATGACGACGACTGCACGAACGAAGATGCAGATGTGTCTTTACTGGAAAACGGTACTGTTGAGGTAGCCATGGGCGACACAACTGTAATTACCGTAGATTTTGCGTCAACAATTACAGACTTATGCGATGAAGAGGCCGAGCCTGTTGATAGCACTATTGCAGGCACAGCTACTGCCACCGATGATGGAACAACAAACACCATTGATATGGATTTGAGCGGTACTTACAATGGGCAGGATTTTACAATGACGACCGAAACTCCCCTTACAATTCCGAATAATAATGACGATGATGACGATACAAATGACGAATTATGGTCGGGAACCATTACGGTTACCATAGGCGACACTATTATTGAGTGCGTTCTTGATTCATTTCATGCGGAAAACGCAACACCCGCAGCCCTCCAGGATCTTTGTTCTATTCCGGAATAAAAATTGAACGAATCCTATATAAAAAGGGCCCCAAAAGGGGCCCTTTTTTACTTTAGTCCTTCTCTCACTTAAGCTACATTCACTGTGTGTCAGAAAAATTAAAAACCGTTCTTGTTACCGGAGCCAGCACAGGTATTGGGCTAGAACTCGTCAAACTTCTTCTTCAAAATCCTTCTTACCGCATTGTAGCCACAGCCCGCTCTTCTTCATTAAAACGTTTTGCCGATGCAGGACTTGTGGAATCGGAAAAATTACTTATTCGGCCGCTGGATGTGCGTCATTACGACGAAGCTACCAGTCTTATTGAGGAACTCGATAAAAAATTTGGCGGCGTCGATATTTTGGTAAATAACGCGGGGCTTGCCTACCGATCGGTGGTGGAACACATGAATGCCGATGAAGAAGAAGATGAGTTTAGAGTGAACTATTTTGGCCCACTTCACCTTATTCGCTTAGTGATGCCTTCCATGCGCGAGCGGCGCGAAGGACGTATCATTAACATATCATCGGTTGGCGGCATGATGGCCATGCCCACCATGTCCAGTTATTCGGCCTCCAAATTTGCTTTGGAAGGCGCCAGCGAATCGTTATGGTACGAGCTCAAACCCTGGAACATTAAAGTAAGTCTGGTGCGCCCCGGTTTTATTCATTCGGATGGTTTTATGAACACACGTTTTACATCCGATGGCGAACATTCTTCGCAAGACCCAACATGCGACTACCACGCCTATTACAAACACATGGGCAATTTTGTGAGTGATATTATGGATAAATCGCCGGACACCTCCATATCGGTGGCCCGCGTTATTTTAAAAACAATGGAACGTAAAAGCCCGCCTCTGCGTATTGCCGGCACGCTCGATGCCCGCTTTTTTGGACTACTCCGCCGTTTTTTACCCCAGCGTTTTTATCACTGGCTCCTCTACCGGGGCCTGCCTCACATTAACGAATGGAGACCCGATGAAAAACCTTCCCCTGTCACCCGACATTGCTGATTTAATTTTTAGGATGCTCTTTAGCAGTATTTTTTTAGGCCTGGGTGCCGAACATATTTTTTCGGATACGCTTATCATGCATCTCATGCCCGTATGGATGCCGCTACCGCATGTAGTTTCGATAGGCGCCGGACTCATTCTTTTAACCGGTGGCTTTATGATCTTGCTGGGTTTTCATGTACGTGTAGGCGCTCTTATTCTATCTATTTTTTTGGTGATTGTAACAGTGATGGTGCACGTGCCAGGCGTTCTCTTTATCCCCCCCGAATTTTCAAACGAGTACAGCTGGACCTGGGTGATTTTGCAACGGAGTAATCTGGTAAAAAATTTATGCCTTTTGGGTGTTTGCTTTAATTTGTTTTACCACGAGCCCACGCGCTATACATTGGATAATTTTATAAGAAGAAAAAAATCTAATTTTAAATGACAGAGATTCATAATTCGTGTAGATCAATTCGCGAAAAATATGAACTTTGAACTCTGGTTTAAACAAAAAAATCCATCCATTCCATACCCTGCTGCTTTAGCTGTTATAGCCCTTACCGAAGACGGCTCAACGGTTCCGTTTATTGCGCGTTACCGCAAGGAACAAACCGGCAATTTGGATGAAGTGGGCATTCAAACTATTATTGATAGTAAACAAACCTGGGACGAAACCCTAAAACGCCAAGCCTTTATTGTTGAAGAAATAGAACGGCAAAAAAAGCTAACACCCGAACTCAAAGCCAAAATTTTAAGCTCGTTTGATTTATCCACACTCGAAAACCTGTATTTGCCCTACAAACAAAAACGTAAAACCAAAGCCACCATCGCCAAAGAAGCTGGCCTTGAACCCTTGGCCCAATGGGTTTGGGATACGGGGCATGGTTTAGCTAAACCCGAAGCAGGTCAAACTTTGGAATTATACGCCTTAGCCTTTTTAAACCCCGAAAAGGAAATTAAAGAAGCCAAAGATGCCATAGCCGGGGTACAGGATATTTTAATTGAACGCTTGGCCGAAACCGTAGAACTGCGTGAACTAACCCGCAAAACCGTTTTTGAAAAAGCTCATCTTAAAGTTAAAAAAGGCGAAGGAGCTCTCCCCAACAGCAAGTTTGATAAATATTTTGACTTTAACGAAACCATCACCACCCTTTTAAAACCCGAAAACTCACACCGCTACATGGCGATTAGACGCGGCTGGATGGAAAAGGAATTGAGCATTTCGTTTGGCAGTTTGGATGAAGACAATGGTTACGAGAAATTTTTGCTGCAAGCTTTTGAAAATGCCGCGTGCAGTGTTAAAGATGCCCCCGGCGCCAAAATACTCTTATTGGCAGCGCGCTTAGCCCTTAAAGCTCATGTGCTTTCGAGTGTGGAAAGTGAAGTGCATAAAGAACTCAAAACCATTGGTGACACCGCCGCCATTAAAGTTTTTGCCGAAAATGTCCGCAAACTTTTGCTCGCTTCGCCTTATGGCTCTAAAGCGGTATTAGGGATTGATCCCGGCATACGCACCGGTTGCAAAGTAGCCGTGGTAGATGATGCCGGAAAATATATCGGCAGCACGGTTATTCATTTGCAAAGTGTGGCCGAACAAAAAGCAGCCACCAAACCCATTATCGAGCTCATTAAAAAAGCCTCCATTAAAGCCATTGCTATTGGTAACGGCACAGCCGGCCGCGAAACCGAAACTTTTATACGTCAAATTATTAAGGATGCAGGCTTAAGTACACCGGTGGTGATGGTGAGTGAAGCTGGTGCCAGTGTTTACAGTGCAAGCCCTGTAGCGCGTGAAGAATTTCCGGATTTGGATGTTACTGTACGTGGTGCCATTTCTATTGCTCGCCGCTTGCAAGACCCTTTGGCCGAACTGGTAAAAGTAGATCCCAAAAGTATTGGGGTGGGTCAGTACCAGCACGATGTGTCACCTCATGCTTTGGAAAAAAGTTTGGATCAAGTAGTGGATTCGTGTGTGAATTCGGTGGGGGTTAATTTAAACACCGCTTCTTACCATCTTTTATCCCACGTTTCTGGCATTGGTCCGGCTTTGGCTAAAGCCATTGTTGACCACCGCAAAACCAAAGGGCTTTTTAATACTCGTCGCGATCTCTTAAACGTGCCGCGCTTTTCGGAAAAAGTTTTTGAACAGGCAGCCGGCTTTTTACGCATCAGCGGCGGCTCACAACCTTTAGATAACACGGGCGTACACCCCGAACGCTATGTGCTTCTTGAAGAGCTTGCCGCAAGCTTAAAAAAATCGGTGAGTGATTTATTGGGGGCGGGAGTAAAAGATATTAAAGCCTCCAAAGCTTTTAAAGAAAAAGTAGGACAATTTACTTTTGAAGATATTATCCGCGAATTAGAAAAGCCCGGCCGCGACCCGCGCGAACAGTTTGTCACTTTTAATTTTAGGGACGATATTAGTGAAGTTAAAGATTTAAAACCCGGCATGACCTGCCCCGGCATTGTAACCAATGTGACTAATTTTGGTGCCTTTATTGATATTGGTGTGCATCAGGATGGTTTGGCTCATATCTCACAACTGGCCGACCGTTTTGTGAAAGACCCACATGAGGTAGTAAGCCCGGGGGACCGTGTAACAGTGCGTGTACTAGAAGTAAATGTAGAGAAAAACCAGATAGCTTTAACACTGCGCAGTGAATCGGCCCAACCTGTAGCCGGCGCTTTTGTTAAAAACCAGCAAGCCGCAGGCTTTAAAGGAGGAGCTCCCCGCCCCCAAAACCGCCCCCAAGCCCAGCAGCAAGGAGCCTTTAACAATCCTTTTGCCAGCCTTGGAAATTTAAAAGTGAAAAAATAATTTCATATAACTTTCCCATCAAATCTCTCAATAAACCGGCAGCGTTTGCATAAATCTTCTACCAGTTTTCCGTTTTGAAAGCCTTGATGAATCGCCTTGGCACGCGGGCTCTCTAGAATGGACATAAGGGATTGATCGTTCACCGATCCCAAATTGATCACCGCCTCCTTATCCAAACAACACGGCACCACGCTACCATCGGCATGAATGCCAATATGAGAGCCTAACCCATGGCAAAAACCGGTTTCCGATCGGATAGAATTGTTGGGATTTGGCCATTCAAAGCGCGAATCGAAATGCAGGTAGAGGCGTCCCTTTAATTTTTTACTTTTATTCAAGCTCACATCCACCTGAGGATTAATCGTGACCTTAAATTCATTTTCGATACGGTGCAGTAGATCTTGATTAAGAACAGCATCACTCGTTTCTTTTAAGTTCCAGAGCCTGAAATTGATATAAAGATCGGGACGCAAAACCAGTGCTTTTTGTGTAAAAGAAAATATTTTACTTAAATAAGTAGAAATATCCTGCCCCTTAAAATTGCCTTCAAAACTCTGCAGCGAAAAATTTACCTGACGAATGATAGGGTTAAGCAAAAGTTCTTCACGAGAAGCATTAAGCAGCATGCCGTTGGTAGTAAGATTAACAGGCAGCGCATGATACGCACATTTTTCTAAAAAATCGGCAAATCCCGTATGCAAAAGAGGTTCGCCCATGAGATGAAGACAAACTTCATCAGTTAAGGGGGCAGCCTCACTCACAATTTTTTCAAACAAATCTGACCCCATCACTTTTTGATGGCGTTCTACCATAGGACAAAAATCGCACTGAACATTGCAAATATTGCTAATTTCGATATAGATTCTTTTAAAGCGCTTGGACACAGCACTTGCTTAGTCGGTCTGTCTAAAACTTGCAATCTATGGATAAAAACAATCCCGGCACCTGGATTAAATACAAAGAAGGCCTATGCACAGGCTGCATGGCCACGTGCTGCACCATGCCGGTGGAAGTAGATAAAGACGATTTGGTTTTACTGGGTTTATTGGATGAAGGTGATGATTTAAGAAAAAAAACCAAAGACCTTTTAAAACAAAAAATAATAGAACGCTACCGCGACAAAACCGGTAAAGCTACATTAAGTAGCATGCGCGATGGCTCATGTTTATTTTTAGATAGCACTAGACGTTGCACCGTTTATGAAAAACGCCCTAAAACCTGCCGTAATTTCCCCTTTGTAAGCTCGCGCCCGGGTTATTGTCCTGCGGTTAAAAAATCATAGCCGTATGGAAAAATCTCGGGAGCCAGCTCCATGATTCTTCCTACCAAGGAAGGATTATTATATTCGCTAGCTTACTGGGCCGTAAACGGCCGAGATTGCGCCGCGCTTTCGTATTCAGCCGAATACGGTTTATTTTCTCCCCCTTTACATTAGCGTGCCAATTTCATATGAGCATCCTTACTTGGAGATTATATGAAGCATTTTTTAATAATTCTTTTTCTTGTTTTAACGCTTGCAGCTTGTGGCGGGGCTTCATCGGGCAATAATCAAACCCCAGACACATCAGAAGACACAATTCCCTCAGACGATCCATCGGCATCAGGTTTTGCACTTTTAAAAAGTGAATCAGAAAGTACTCCCGTTATCCGTCACGAAAAAGGCATTGTGCGCTCGGCTATGTTTCGCATTCCCAGCAATGGTGGTGACGCCGTAGAAGACGCGTTTGATTTTTTAAAAACATACAGCGCTATTTTAGGGCTTACCAATCCCGTAAAAGAACTTTATTTAAAAAAGAATTATCGCGATAAAGACGGTGGAGAACATATATTTTTTGGCATTCGTAAAGGCGATGTATCGCTCGAAGGCATTTTAATAGGACTTAATCGTGAGGGTGGTTTTTGGACAAGCTTATCCAGCAACGTATACCTGGCCGGCCTGGAAAACCTGGATAATTTAGAAATAGCACCTGCTTTATCCCCCACTGATGCCGAAAATGCCGCCATCAAGCACCTGTTACTGGCAAATAGCAAAATTGCGGGTATTTCAAAACTTGTGATGTTTAACCCGCAATTAATAGATGGCGATAATAAATTGCTCCTTACTTATAAAGTGCATGTTCAAGGCAAAAATGCCTCGGGAATTTTTGAGGAGTATTTTGTTTTTATTAATGCTCAAAACGGTGCTGTAGAAAATGTACAATCACTCACCATTGCCGCAAAAGATTTTGATATTGAAACCGCCAATAACACTGATTCAGACACCTGTTGGTTTTTTGTTTGGGAATCACGTAATTACTGGTTTAACCAAGACGGGCCTAATGGCTACCCAGGCATTGGATCCGACCCATTTGCAGACGGACAAACTACTTTTGATTCACTCCATATCATTTACGATTATTATAACGACACTTTTGGGCATCGCTCGTGGGATGGTAGTGACGGCGACAATGTGTGGGCCATGGTGCACACGGGTGTAAATTGGGGAAATGCTGCTTATAATCCAGGTTGTGGAATTGTAAAAATTGGAGATGGCTGGGGTACTCTGGATATTGTAGCGCATGAGTTTACGCATGCCGTTGTGCGTTTTGCAAGCGACCTTGTTTACCAAAACGAATCGGGAGCCTTAAACGAAAGCTTTGCCGACGTGTTTGCCTATTTTATTGATAATGATGACAATATTATTGGGGAAGATTTACCCGGTGACGGCACAGGAATCCGCAGCATGGCAAACCCGCCACTAAAAGGCCAGCCCGATCATGTGAATAACCTTTGCACCATGACAACCGACTATTGTGCTTTTGCAGCCGATAATGGTGGTGTTCATACCAACTCTGGTATTTTTAACAAGGTAGCTTATCTTTTATTAAATGGGGGCACACACAATAGCGTTGTGGTGCATGCTATCGATAGAAGCCGTGTACAAAAGCTGTGGTACGACACTTTATGGAATAGGATCGGATCTAATTTTAGACTGGTTGATGCCCGAGATGCTTTTGTAGCCCAGGTTCAAAGTTATGTAGATGATGGCCGCTTTGGATATACTCGCCGCGATGTATGCGAAGTGCGAAACGCCTTTTTATCGGTAGGTTTAGGAACAGGCGATATTGATTGCGATGGTCGCGAAGATATTACCGATGCCGATGATGACAACGATTATGTAAACGATAGCGTTGATAATTGCCCCACGCTTTCCAATCCGCGCCAGGCCGATTTGGACGGAGACGGCACGGGAGACGCCTGCGATGTTGACCAGGACGGAGACAATATTTGGGAAGACGGCGACAGCACTTTAAATGAAAACGATAATCGCTGTACAGGCGGAGCACAGTTTGGTTGCGATGATAATTGTCCCAACATATCCAATTTTGATCAGCTTGATAGCGATGGAGATGGCATTGGAGATGTGTGCGACGATGAAGACCATGATGGTGTTTTTAATGCCGACGATAATTGTCCCAATAATGCAAATGCCTCACAAGACGACCGTGATGGCGATGGGCAAGGCGATGCGTGTGATAATAACCGCGATGGAGATTCTCGCAATAACGATGAAGACAATTGCCCCGACATTGAAAATTCGTCCCAAACCGATAGCGACGGGGATGGCGTTGGGAATAGATGTGATAATTGTATCAATGCCTCCAATCCCGATCAAAGTAATATTGATAGAGATAGTACAGGCGATGCTTGCGATACCGACATTGACGGAGATGGCTTGGTAAACGGCGATGATTCTTGTCCCAGTAATTTCGATCCTGCCGATGCCGATATTGATGGCAACGGCACAGGAATTGTTTGCGACGATAACGAAGCCGCTATGCTTGATGGATCGGAAGCTGCTGGCTTGCGTGATGCCATCCTCAACTTTAAAAACAACCTCGACATCCTCCGCATCCCAGTACGCCCCTGCTTAGCCGATGGATGCCCTAACTGGATGGACGCTGATAGCCTTTTAAAAGTGGATGTAGTAATGGGTAAGAATCCTGGCAACTACGTTCAATTACCGCAAATAAGCCAGATGAGACTTATTGATAGCAATGGCATTGTACTGGCTCGCGATTTTAGCACGGGGGGAACACTTTCAATCAGTGCTCCTATGAGTGCCGACACACATTTTATGCCACCGGGAGGCTTAGAAGCAGGAATTACGCCCTTTAACGGGACCAGTTATTTTCTGGAAATTGCACCCATGTTTGATTCTGGTCAATCGTCTTTTGCGATAGATGCACAAATTGGAGTCAGGGTTGAATAGAACTATTTGATACTTGCAAATAATCTTTAGAAACTAAACCATCTTCATGTCTAAATCCCGCTCTCTTCTTTATTTTTGTTTGGTAGTTTTAGCCTGGGGCGGGTCTTTTTTGGGTATTCATTATTCATTGGAGCATTTCCCGCCTTTTTTAGCGGCTTTTTTTAGGAGTGCCGTGTGCTTTTTAGCGGTGGCCGCCTTCATGATTTTTAAAAAACTCCGTTTTCGCTATGGCCGCTACAGCCTTTATTCGGCAGGCATTGGAATGATTGGGATGGGGCTGGCCTGGATTTTTTTATTTTGGGGCGAAATGTATATTCCGCCGGCTTTGGCCTCCATCATCAATAGTACCGTTCCCATTTTTATTGTGATTCTTACTCCATTTTTAACCCCGCAAGATAAACTCACACCGCAAAAAATCATTGGCGTGCTGGTTGGTTTTAGCGGCGTGCTGGTTATTTTTTGGCCCAATATTGCAAGCCTTAGCGTATCGCCTTCGGTTTTAGGCATGACTCTTATTTTTGGCATGGCGGCCTCATACGGCAGCAGTATTTTGGTTGTTAGGCGCCTACTTAAACACATTGAACCCACTGCCAATATTTTTTACCAGTCTATTGGTGCTATGATTATTTTATGGTGCGTTAGCTTTAGCCTTGAAAAAGAAGCTTGGGCCCGTGTGGATTGGTCGCTTCATACCGGTCTTTTAGCAGTGGCCTACCTGGGCATTGTAGCGTCGGCTATGGCCTTTGTGTTGTTTAACCAAATCATCAAGCATGTAGGCAGCATTCAGGCTGGCATGGTTACGCTGTGTGTACCTTTTGTGTCTATTATATTAGATATGATTATCCTGAAATCTTTTTTAAACTTCTATCAAATGGCCGGTGGCTTGCTCATTCTTTTGTCGCTGGGAATTATTAACAATTTATTAGCTTTTTCATGGAAACCTCGTGAAGCCGCAACAGAAAAATGAGCGCCACGATGGATCCTATTAAACACATATGAATACTTTAGAACAAATTAAGAAATATGGACATTTCCTCATCCTCGCTGCCATTTTAGTTGTTATTGGATTTACGCTTTATCAAAATCTACAAATAATCCATGGCTCCGCCTGGGTTTTTGAAAATCGTTACCACAACTGGACCTATAAAACTTTTTTGTACAGCACTTATCTTGTGCGCGCCCTCCTTGTTTTACTTATACTTACATTTTTTATTCGTACTCGGTATTTCCCCTTGCTTTTTATTGTGACCATGATGGGTGTTATCATTAACGATATCTTTCTTGTTTCTGTAGCCCACCAGGAAATGCAAAAAATGGGCGTCATGGCATCTGATTTGATGGCCACTTTTGGAATTTCTCTATACAAGCCCATTATTACTAAAGCCTTCATTTATGCCCTTTGTTTTTTATCGATGCATAAACTTAAAAAGGTAAAATCTTTTTTTGTTGCCATGTGAACGCAATATCAAGATAAAAAGCCAATAGCGTTCTGCAAAAAACTTTACTAAGGTATTTCCGTGCTTCATTCTCATCAAAAAATTTTGCAAGAAACTTTTGGCTTAAACCAATTTCGTTTGGGTCAGAAAGAAATTATAGAAGACGTGTTAAAGAGTGAAGACGTGATGGCCGTGCTCCCCACCGGCGGGGGTAAATCGCTGTGTTATCAAATGGCGGCCGTGGCTAAAAATGAACTGGTTATTGTTGTGTCGCCACTCATTGCGCTGATGAAAGACCAAGTGGCGGGGCTTCATAAACGCGGAATTCCGGCGGGAGCACTTTATTCTGGCCAGACCATGGATGAAAAACGAAAAGTATTTGAAGACATTTCTCGTGGCGGAAAATTTTTGTTATATCTCTCTCCCGAACGCACCCAAAAAGACGCTTTTAAAAACTGGATTAAACCCCGCAAGATTGCTCTTTTTGCCATCGACGAAGCACACTGTGTATCGCAATGGGGACACGATTTTAGAGAAGAATATGCACAGTTGGGAATGCTTAAAGATATTAGGCCCGATGTACCCGTATTGGCTCTTACCGCCTCGGCCACTCCTTTAGTATTGGGTGATATTGCCAAACACCTTAAATTAAAAAACGCAAAAAAGCATATCCACGGGTTTTATCGTAAAAACTTGTATTACCAGGTAGAAATGTGCACCAACACGCACGAAAAAATGGCCTTTGTTAAACAAGCACTTGCCCAAAACCCCACCGGCCGTGTGATTATTTATTGCGGCACGCGCAAAGTAACCGAAGAAGTGGCCAGCGAATTAAGCCGCGGTTTTACAGGTGTATCCTATTATCACGCCGGTATTGGAAATGAGGAGCGCCACACCGTGCAGGATGATTATGCCCAAGGCAATAGCCGCATTTTAGTGGCCACCAATGCCTTTGGCATGGGCATCGATCATCCCGATGTGCGTCTTGTCATTCATTTTAACATGCCGGCCAATATCGATTCGCTTTATCAAGAAATGGGCCGTGCCGGGCGCGATGGCCATCCGTCTACTTGTATTTTACTTTTTGAAAAAAGAGATAAAGGGCTGCAGGCCTATTTTATTCAAAGCTCGGACGCTCCCGCCGAAATTAAAAATTCGCGCTGGAACACACTGAATGCTCTTTTAGATTACGCCGACAGTGGCGAATGCCGCCATGGTGAAATTTTAACTTATTACCGCGATGCCCAGCGCATTAAAAGCTGCGGTCATTGCGACGTTTGCGATCCTGCGTCATCGCGTAAAATTGCAAAACCTGTTTTTGAAGCTAAAAACGAAACACGAGCTTCTGTTAAGACAAAAAAATCACGAACATCAGTTACCGATGGACCGCTCACCAATTTGGAAGAACTCCGTTTTCAACTCTTGCGCGAATGGCGCAAAAAAATGGCGGATGATTTGGACGTGCCGGCTTTTGTGGTGTTTAGCGACCGCACTTTAAAAGATGTGGCCAAGCTTAATCCGCACAATTTAACAAGCCTTGAAAAAGTTCATGGCTTTGGAAAAGTAAAAATAGACCGTTTTGGGCGGGAAATATTAGGTGTATTGGGTCAATAATATGAAAAAACTTATTTTTATTTATTTTCTATTCTATTCACTCACGGCTTTTTCATACCCTTTTTCGTTAAATGGGATTGATGCCACTCCCACCATGCATACTATTCTGGAGAAAACTTTTCTAGACGTTGACGTTTTAAAATTAGAATTGTTATTCCCCAAAACAATTAACGATCAGCTCTATAATCTTGTTAAAAACGAAACACGCGGCACCGAAACCAATAATAAAATAGCCAATATTGCCTCTCATTCCGAAAAAGCCGCCGCTAAAATAACATTTTTAAGAAATGTTTCGGTCAATCAATTTTTAAACGGCATTTTGGCTAATTTAGTATTGGCTAAAAACCAGGGGTATATTACGGAAGCCCAGCACCAATTTATTGCCCAGGGGCTTCCTGGATGGTATGCCTTTTTAAAAGAACGCGGCATTAAAAAAGGCGATGAAATGTTTTATAAAATGGAAAAGGACAGCATGCGGATTATGTATATTACAGTAGAGGGAAAAACTCTGCTCGATCAAACCGACACCGGTGCCGACAAACGCTTGTCTGTTTTAGGTTCTTATTTTGCAACAGGTTCCGATTTTAGAAAAGGATTGATTGAATCGTTATTTTGAGAAGTGGTTGGTCAATTGAGCAAAGAACCTGCTAAAAAGATATTTGACTATTGTAAATAGCTTATTTACAATAGTTTCATGAAAATAAAGCGTACTATTTTCAATAGGTTAAAGACACAAATAAGTGACCGCAAGATCTCAATTTTGGTTGGCCCTAGGCAAGTAGGCAAAACTTTTCTTTTGCGAGAACTTGAAAAGGAAATCCAAAGCCAAGGAAAATCTTGTCGTTATTTTGATCTTGAACAGCCTAGCGATATGTTGGCTTTGGGTGCAAGCGAAAAAGAACACTTTGATGTACTCACGCAAAGCGGAGAGGTTGTTTTAGTTGACGAATTTCATCTTATAAAAAACCTCTCCAAAATTTTTAAAGCCATACACGATAGCAAACACCCTATTAAAATTTTCGCATCAGGATCCTCAGCTTTGGAAATGCACAAACATCTCAAAGAAAGTATGGCAGGGCGGGTTATTTTCAATAAAATATTTCCTTTTTCACTTGAGGAACGTTTGCAGGATAAAAATCTTAAAAAGGAAGATATGCTGATATTTGGAGGGCTTCCTGGTTTGCTCCATTGTGAAAATAGTGAAGAAAAAATCATTGAGCTCCAAGACATGATTGCTACCTACATTCAAAAAGATATCAAGGCCTTGATTAAAGAAGAAAATATTCGTGCTTTCAACCATTTGTTGGTTTTACTTGCCAATTATCAAGGGGCGGTAGTAGTGGCCGCCAATCTTTCGCGTGAAATAGGACTATCAAAGCCCACGGTTGAAAAATATCTGGAAATATTGTCGCAAACTTACATTTGCCATACTCTTACCAGTTTTTCTAAAAACGTGTCTAATGAGTTGAAAAAGTCAAAAAAATATTACCTTTACGATTTAGGCATTCGAAACAGTATTATAAAAGATTTTAGCGAGATTGCCGATAGACCCGATGCAGGAGTACTAAAGGAAAGTTTTGTTTATTTGAGTATTTTAAAACAACTAAAACCCAATATGGATGTATTTTTTTGGAGAACAAAAAGTGGCCAGGAAATTGATTTTGTTCTTGTAAAAAACCGTGTGCCATTTCCGGTTGAAGTAAAATCAAAACTGTCTTCGCCGGAAATTCCACAGCATCTTAAAACATTTTTAGACAAATACCCTAATTCACCAGGAGCCATTATTTTTAATGATTCGATCCGGGAAACTACCGAGTATGCCAAACGTCCTGTAGCATTTTTACATTGGAGCGAAGCGGAAACCATCCCATTTTTAAAAAATGTGATTTGAATTAAATATAAAATTTAGAAAGCCCTTATGAAACCAACATTCACTTTTGGCCCCGAACTTTTTGACAATAAAAATGAATTTAACGATCCGTTTTTTAAACGCCATACTCTGCGTCATGCGCCTCAGCCACTAAAACTGACGGATACTATCTCTAAAAATTATCTCTTCCCTACGCTTTACGGCAACGTCACCGCCGCCATGGGTATCTTTTTTTGTAATTATAAAAAAGCGGAATCCATCATGCTGCATCCAAAAATAAAACCCATCAACATGCTTAAAAACCGCTCGCTGGTTATTTTTTCGTGCTACGAATACAAAAATGTACTGGGCATACCCTCTTACAACGAAATTGCCATGACCATTCCGGTACTCGTGGACCCAAGCATCAATATTCCCCTGCTTCCCATGCTGATGCCACCTAAAAATTTTGGATATTATGTTTTTTCAATGCCTGTTACTTCGGCCGAAAACAATATCCGCGGGCACAAAATTTGGGGATTGCCCAAAGTGGTGAATGAAATTGATATTACGCATGCTCATAATACCTGCGCCACAAAAGCATACGATGAAAAAGGAGAAAAATATTTTGAACTCAGCGTGCCTACTACCGGAAAAGAGACCAAGTTTGACGTAAAATCGTATTTATACTCCAAATTAGACGGAAAACTTTTAAAGAGTGAAACTAATTTTAAAGGAAACTTTAACGTTACTAAAAAACCGGCATCGGGCCATTACTTAACACTGGGCCCCTCACCCACCGCACAATTTTTAAAAGATTTGGAAATAAACCCGCAACCCTTTCAGTTTAGATACACACCTAGTATGAATGCCTGCTTTGATTTGGCCAATCCAAATTATCAGGCCCCGTTTGGGTTTTAATTACTCCAGCCCCCAAACAAGGGGGTTAACCATTTCACATAAAATCGTAGGCATATTGCCGGAAAAAAGTTAATATAACTTTTTTAAAAAAATGAAAGGGGCCTATGATTTCAACTATTTTAAAATTCAATAAAATCACTTTTTTAGTTTTAGCTGCTTTAAGCCTGTTGCTATTTAGCTCGTGCTCAAACAGAAAACTTTTGCTCCGCAACGCTCCTGCTGGAACAGTTTTTACAGATGAAGATGGTAATATTATCACCAAAGTTGCATTAGGCCACAGCGCTCAGTTACGCAATTCTCAAACCAACGCTGTGTTATTTGATTTTACACCTAACAACGATATCAATTTAACCAACCTTGAAATAAGCCGCTCGGAAAACGGAACTGTTATCAACTTTCCTTCCGAATCTGATAAAGATGGACTAGGCAATACATTAACCCTGTTTGTTGCCTGTAACCCGTCCAGCTCTGGCGTTCGCTTTTGCCCTGCCGTAACAAGCGCCGATGATTTATCTGCCTCATGCGATGGAGCAATTTTATTAACAACGCAAGCCGAAGAATCGGGAAGTTATCTTTGGGCCAATGCAACAACACGTTCGGGCTTATCCGATTGCGAAGTAGAAGTTAACATAGACGATGTTAACGGTGGCGCTCAGGGCACTATTGTTTTTTCATATTCATTTTCATTTTTAGGGCCCGATGGCATTGACATCACTCCCGAAACAGCTCCAGATTGCTTACTTGCCTGCGACGATCCCACCCTTGATGCTGGTGGTGTTAGTGGGCGCTATGCTTGCAACGACCCTGCCATCACAGGCCCCACCGAAGATATTTCGGGCACAAGCTTCTCTTGCCAATCTTCTTTTGAGGGCAACGATCAAAACTTTGTAACCAACTATCTTACAAGAACCCCATCCTTTACCTGGACATTTTTAACCGAATCGATAGCAACACTGGATTTAGCTAATTACAATTTTTTATTATCGGACGAAGAAAACAATTTAGTGGCATGCGAGTTTCAATGCGAAGCTTTTATAGAAGGTGAAGGCTCTTTTGAATTTACCATCAATGATGGCGAGTTTTTAACATACACCGTAACAGGCTACGATACCGACAACACCTATTTTGTGGATCCTGATCATTTAGATCCGGTTTTGGCGGGTATTGATGGCGGCCCTGTTGGCGTTGATACGCTGGTTATTACCGATAGCAATGACAATACTGATTACTCGTTTACTCTGGGAACAGGTGACTTTGAACACGTTACAGGTTTTGAGATTATCGATTTGGATAATGGTGTGGTCAACTCCATCTTTGTTGATGCCGATAGTTTATTGGCCACAAGCGACACTGCCAGCTTGCTTATTTTGGGAACCGAGCTTGACAGCATAGGCTTGGTGGATACCACATGGGAAGAATCGGCCACAACAGTAGAAATTAATGGTGTTACTTGTAACGAGCTCACAAACGGAGAGGCTACACTGTATTTGCAGGAAGGCATTACCTGGGGACAGGCCATTTAAAAAAAGGAAAATATGACACGCCCAATTCTTGTTGCCCTCATTTTATTTTTTGGTTTTTGTGCAGGCTGCACCTCTGGCAGCACGCATACCTTAAGTCTGGAAATAAAAGACGGCACAGAAATTCCTAATCTTGTTATGGCCGGTCATACGGTAAGTGCTTACTTTACGCTTACCAATACAGCCTCTGTTGCCCAAAGCGATACAATTATTTTATCTCTTCCAGCCAATACCACTAGAGTTTCTACAAACGGCACCTACGATGACACCTGCCCGCAGACGATTACACTTGCTGCATTAGAAAGCTGTACCTTGCAGCTCACTATAACCGGTGCCGTTAGCCAACAGCTAAGAGTTTGCAAACAGTTTGGTAGCAGCTGCATTAATAACAATGATCTTGGTGTTCGTGAAATTACGGCAGTCAATCTAACACCCGAAAATCCGCATCTGCACATTGGCACAACACAGCAAATGACAGCAACCGCAACATTTGCCGATGATACCACAGAAGATATTACTGAATTAGTCAGCTGGAACTCTTCGGACACCTCCATTACAACTATCTCGGATAATGGCTTGGCAACAGGTGTGGGCTTGGGTGAGGCCTCCATTACAATTGGCTTAGGCACCTTCTCCAGCGATGAAATACCGCTTGATGTAGTAGAGGTAACGGCATACCTCGCTAATCGCTTCCTGAATACTGTTTCAATTTGCACAATTAATACTGAAAGCGAACAATTAACTAATTGCGCCGATTCCGGGGCCGGAGCCACGTTTAACTTTCCCATTGGGCTTCATTTATCTACCGATAAAACAAAACTCTATGTTGCCAACGATACTGCTAACAATATTTCGGTATGCGATATTGATCATGACGATGGCACATTAAGCAATTGCACCTTAACGGGAACTTTGCTCAATCAGCCGGTAGACCTCTATTTTAACAGCACAGGCACCTTGGCCTTTGTTGCCAACGAAGCCGATAATCAAATTACTGTTTGCAATGTGGATGCAGAGGATGGCAGCTTCAGCAATTGTGCTTTAACGGGCGATGGGGCTATTTTAACCACCAACGATATTCTCCTTAATACAACCAATACCTTCGCTTATATTTCCGATTTAAATTTAAACGCGGTATTTATTTGTGATGTGAGTGAATTGGGAGCTTTGCAAAACTGCACCGATTCGGGACAAGGGACTACTTTTAGCAATACAAAAGGCTTAATTTTAAATGAAGACGGAACACAAATTTACGTTGATGAGGGTGTTATTACGGTGTGTGATATCGATACCGAAACAGGCTTATTAAATAATTGTAACGATACAGGCTATACAGGTGCGGGGCTTCAATTTTTTGTTTTTAATGAATTAAACACCAAAGTTTACGCAACAAAATCATTGTTTGGCGTTAACAGTGTGGTGATGTGTGATGTGGACGATGAAACAGGTTTTTTTGAAAATTGCACAGATGCCGCCGGAGACGGCACTGCCAGCTTTACCGGTGTTGCCGGCATTGTTTTAAAATAGCGATAAATTTTATTTTTTTCTTTTCCTGGTGTATTCAGATGAATACGCTTTTTACCCCAAACTCTCGACAACAACGTACATACGCCTCATACGGAGGCTTTATGAAATTTTTTATCACAAGTTTATTTACTCTTCTCACTTTGGCTTCGGGCCAAGTTTGGGCCAATACCTACTGTGTGAATACGGCGTTTGATGCCAACGCTTTTATTTTTGTAAGCGATTGCAACGCCAGCTGCACACCAACAGATTTTGGAGGTGGACTTACAGGATATTGTCCTCTTCGTAAGGCCATTGACATGGCCAATGCCCACGCTGGTGCCGATGAAATTATTTTTAACATTGCTGGTTTGGATAAAACCATTAATGTAGTTTCTAATTTGCCTGTCATCACCGAAAGCTTAGAAATTGATGGTACCAGCCAGCCCGGTTTTAATCCCAATTTACCTCCTCCGGTTATCATCACTCCTGCCGATGGTGTTGCGAGTGTAGGATTGGAACTACAAGGCACACAGAGTGTTGTAAAAGGTCTTCAGGTTTTAGGTTTTGATGATGATGGTATTCGTGTTGGGCCTGAAGATGATGTAACGGTGGCTAATCATGTGATTGGGCCTTACAATGTTATTTCGGGAAACGGAGAAGGCTTGCGCATTACCAGTAATTTTAATGTGATCATCGGTAACTACATAGGCACCACGGCCGATGGAACGGCCGCTTATCCCAATGATACCGGTATATCGCTCACTAATTTTGCTAGTGGCAATGCCATTGGTGGCGATTTTGCAAGCGATGGCAATGTGATTTCGGGCAGTACCAAATCTGGTATTAATATCAGTGTTTTTTCACACGATAACTATATTGGAAATAATTTTGTGGGTACAGATGCTACTGGAAATGCGGCTATTCCTAATACTGAGGCCGGCATTAAAATTCATCATGGTTCCTATAATAACGAAGTGGGTCCGGGTAATTTAATTTCGGGTAATGAAGTTGGTATTTACATCACGCGCGGCACTTTCGATTTTAGCGTGCGCGACAATGTGGTGTTTGGCAATACCATTGGTTTAAGCAGCGCGGGCGACGTTTTGGGGAACACCTCGCATGGTATCTTGGTGGATGATGGGGCCGATCATAATTTTATTGGTAGCGCCGATGACACTACCTTGGGCGATTGCACGGGATCGTGCAATGTTATTTCTGGCAATGGTGGCGATGGGATTTATTTGGTGGACGTTCGTGAAATTTTTATGGGGTATAACTCCATTTATAACAATGCAGGTTTAGGCATTAATATTCCCAATTTAATTGATAATAACGCCATCCCGGCACCAATCATAGAATCTATTTCCACATCCGAAGCCGGTGATCATACTTTTGTTTTAAATGTCAATACGGGAGCCGTAGGCGAAGACTACATGGTGCAGGTTTTTGAAAATGAAGCTTGTGATGCATCCGGTTTTGGCGAAGGCCAAACTTTGGTGTTAAGCCAAAATTTTACGGCCGATGCCAGTGGCATTATCTCGGTTAATATGCCGGTTACCACCACCAACGGCCTCTTTTTAAGCGCCACCATCACACGTGTTTCTACTGGTGATACATCGGAGTTTTCTAACTGCCAAGAAGTGCCGGCGTTTGTTCCTGCAACCGAAGCCCCGGCAGAAAGTGGTGGATCCGGCAGTGGTGATCCTGCGGATGGTTCGTCTTCACCCGGTTCTTCCGGTGGCGGTTGTTCGCTGGCGGTGGATGGCTCTTCTCACAATGGAATTGCTATTCTGACGCTAATGATGATGACGGTTATACTTTGCAAGAGGGGACGCCTATTGAATTACCGCAATAACTCAGAGAATGAAGTCAATAAAAAAAGTTATTCCATAAATGCAACTACTCCCCACTGGCATTATGTAAAAAATGGAATAAAACTTATTTTAACGCGGTACTAGCGCTATTTAGAAATCTGAAGAACAGGAATCGCCCCTTCACTCAGCATGCGGCGGTTAAGACTATCAGCCGATATAGTAATACTCCAACCATGATATGGGTCACGAATTATAGCCCTATTTTGTCGAAGTGATAAATAATCAACAATAATTTCATGCCCTCCTATTTCACCACCAATACCTACCATTGCAGCTCCATTTTCAGTTATTAATACTTCAAGTTTTTTAATTTCTACAATTTCATTAAAATATGTTGTCACTCCTAAATCTTGGAAATATTGTATGGCTGTTTGTTCATTAGTCAGAGTGGCATTTAATAATGTGTTCTGATCTACGGATATCCTGTGGTCCAAAGCTAGCATAAGTGCACAAGTCATAACACAACCTCTTTTGGACGCTTGATGTATTACATGCCTGCCATCTGAAGTAATACCATAAAAAACTCCATTAATATTACGGTCATGTAAAGCTGGCCAAGCTTCGTAATCTAAAATTTCATCATCCCTTATAAAGGCTTTATCGGCACGAATACTTCTGGCTTCCAAAGTATGCACATTAAATAAAACAGTATCGTTTCTTCCTAAAGGGGGATATTCTCTCACTTCTGCAAGAGGCGGTTTGCTTAAATAAGAAGGAATTCTATTCATACGTTGTAATTCTCGCCTAAAATTGTAATTTCGTTTAGCTTAGGAGGTAAGGCCATCAAATTAGACAGGGTTCTTGGGGCTTCACTTCTTCCATGACTTCCCGCATACCTCATCCAGTCATCAAACATGGTTTCGTAATACTGCTGGTAGGTGACGGACGTTCCGTTATTTTCAAAAGTATAGCATTCAAGCCATTCGGTTAGTTTGTCATGGGCTGTTTGGGGATCGGTTAAAAACTCGCTGGCAGTTACGGTGATGGTGGAGCCATCGGGCCTTGTGGCGGTTAGGGTTTTATCATCACTTAAATATCCTTTTTCCTGCATCCGGGCGGCAATCTGCATATCGGCTTCGTAGGCGGCGAGTTCGGATTGTAATTGGGATTCTACAAAGAAAGTTCTTTGCAAATCGCTATTCGCCCAAAACGCTTCCAGGGATGTGACAGAGGGATCAAATTGTTGGACTCGCGTGAGTAACGCATCTCCTTCCAAGTTAATCCATTCCATTTGTGTTTGATGATGCCTAATTTCGTGCACCAGCGTTTGAACTAAAACCAGCGGATCACCTCTTAATACCGCTGCATTGCGGTTGATGGTGATTTGCTGATTAGGTAAACTATGCCCCACTCCTTCTCCCTCATCAGTAAAACTAACCTGCAAATTATTAACCGCGGCCCAATCGAGATGATCGGCTAGTTCGGGAATAGACTCCCGCAATGCTAATTCATTGAGTCCAAATCCTGCTACAACCTCTGCTACAGAAATGGGGGTGTCAGATTGGGTTATTTTGGGTGCGGGAGTTAGATTTGTTAAAGTGGGGG